>JBQGDU010000137.1:0-4175 GCA_052039245.1 Aeromicrobium sp.
GGAGAGATCGACCGGGACCGGGGTGTAGCCGCGCCCGACGAGCGTGTCCGCGAGCCGATCCGCGGCAGCAGGGAGCACCACGTTGCTCCCGTCGCTGACCAGGTTCAGGCCGAAGGCCAGTGCGTCGTCGAGGCTGCACCGCAGCGCATCGGGGAAGAGCTCCTCCAGCGTGCGGCGGCTGCGGTCGCTGAACGCCTCGGGCAGGTAGGCGATGTCGGCCGGCGCCTCGCCATGACCGTCGTCGAGCACGCCGAGCGCGACGTCGAGGTGGTAGAAGCGCGGGTCGACGAGCTCGAGGGGGACGACAGGTCGACCGAGCGTCGCCGCAGCCTCGGCATGGGCCTGCGCGGAGGTCCGAAAGCCCGTGCCCGCGAGGATCGTCGAACCGAGCACGAGGAAGTCCCCCTCACCCTCGTTGACGTGGCTCGGCTCGGTGACCTCGATGCCTTGGGCGCGGAGCCACGCGGCGTGCGCGAGTGCCTCCGCCTGGCGCTCGGGGTGACGGAACCGTGCGCCGTAGGCGCGGCCGGCCACGACGAGGGCGCCGTTCGCCGAGAAGACCATGTCCGGCTGCCCTGGCAAGGACGGCAGCAGCTCGACCCGGTGTCCCAGGCGCTCGTACGTACGCCGCAGGTCGCTCCACTGCGCGAGGGCGAGGTCGCGATCGACCGGGACGCTCGGATCCATCCACGCGTTGATGGCGTAGGTGACGTCGAAGTGCTCCGGAGCGCACAGGCCGTAGGTCCGTGGTCGCGGACGCCGGATCGAGCGGGCCGTCGTCTCGGGGTGCACCACGTGGCGCGGGTCGATGAGGGTCACGTGGCCTCCGAGTCCGGTGTCGCGATGTGCAATGAATCCATGGTAAGGCGGCACTCTTCGATCCGTGAAGGTCGAAACTCCGCACCAGGACGTTCGATTCCATCGCGTTCGAGCAGAGTGCGGCGATCTGTTGCACGATAGGGCCATGGACGACACCGACCGGTCGATCGTGGCACGGCTGCTGGAGGACGGCCGCGCAGGCTACGCGGCGATCGGCGAGGACGTGGGCCTGTCGGCCCCGGCGGTGAAGCGCCGGATCGATCGTCTCGTCTCCGACGGCGTCATCCGAGGCTTCACGGCGGTCATCGACCCCGACCCGATGGGGTGGTCGGTGGAGGCCTACGTCGAGGTGCACTGTCGGGGCACGATCTCGCCCGAACGCCTGCGCGAGGCCTTCTCCCGGGTGCCGGAGGTGCACGCTGCGGCGACCGTCTCCGGCCCGGCCGACGCCATCTTGCGCATCGTGGCCCGCGACGTCCGGGACCTGGAGCGCGCGCTCGAGGAGGTGCGCGAAGAAGTGCCGCACGTGGACCACACCGACACGGCGATCGTCCTCTCGCGGCTCATCGACCGCCCGGGTGTCCTGGGGCGGGCCACGAACTGACGTGCGCTCAGGCGCGCCGGACCAGGAGGAGTCCGCCGAGCGCCATGACCATCAGCGCGTGGCCGGCGTTGGCGCCGATGGACAGCAGGTTCCCCACGACGAAGGTGTCGGGCATGGAGCTGTCCAGCTGGTCGAACCACTGCGCGAGAGCGACCACGACGCTGACGACGCCGAGCGCGCCGCCGCCGACGGCCAGCGCGGCGGAGGCGACCCGCGTGCTGCCGTTCGCGATCAGTGAGAGAAGGGCGAGGACACCGGCCACCGTGATGACCGACGACTGTCCGACGTGCAGGAGCATCGACCACGATCGGCTGGACGTGTCCAGGAGATAGGGCACTCCGGAGACCACGGAACCGAGCGCGACCAGCCCCAGCGCGGCGAGCGCTCCCTCCGCTGCACTGACCGACCTGGCCGGGGGCGGAGGGGGCGGCATCGGGCTCGAGGCGGTCATCACATCATCATCGCAGGCGTGCACAGTGGTCGGTGCCCCGCCGACGTCACAGCGCGGGGAGGAGTGGGACGCGTGCCACCTCGACACACGTGCCGTGACGCGGGCGCCCGGATACCGTGGTCGGGTGAGTTCCCGCCTGGTCGTCGCTGCCCTCGTCGGGTGCCTCGGGCTCGGGGCGGTCGTCGGCTCCCCGCCCGCCGTCGACGGCAGCAACCCCGTGGGCGCCGCCGTCGAGAGCGCCGCGCAGTGGGAGGCCGTCCAGCTCGATGCGGCGGAGGTGCTCGCCGTCGCGACCGGTCCGCCGGAGCCCTCGGTCGAGGCAGAGGTCTCCGTCCGGACCGCCGCGCTGGCACAGGAGGTCGATCGGCTGGGGGCGGACGTCTCGGTCGCCCTGAAGGACGTCGAGACGGGGCAGGAGCTCCTGGTCGGTGACACGGTCGTCGAGGCCGCCAGCACGATCAAGCTCGACATCGTCGCCGCTCTCATGCTCCGCGAGGACGGTGACCTGGATCGGCGCGAGCGTCGGCTCGTGCGCTCCATGATCCGGGTGAGCGACAACCCCGCCACCGACACGGTCTTCTCCGATCTCGGCGCCGACGCCGTCAACCGCTTCGCGCAGGACGCCGGTGAGCAGGACACGCTGGTCGAGGGAGATGAGTGGGGGAGCACGTCGACCACGGCGCTGGACCGGTTGCGGGTGCTGCGGGCACTGCTGGGGAAGGAGTCGCTGCTCCGTCCGGAGGATCAACGCAGGCTGCGCCAGCACATGACCAACGTGACCCCGGAGCAGCGGATCGGCGTGCACGTCGCGTCCGACCGACCCGGGGCCACCCCGCTCAAGGCGGGCGCCACGACCAGTGAGGACGAGAAGTCCTGGTACGTCTCGAGCATGGGAGAGGTGACGGCCGGCGGTCTCGACTACCTGGTGGCCGTCGTCTCGGCCGGGAACCGCACGCTGGAGGGCGGTGCCGAGAGGATCGAGTCCGCCGCGCGCCTGGTGGTCACCGAAGCAGCCCGGCTCGCCGAGGGGCGCGGTGACTGACCTGCCCAGCACCCTCGATTTGGACCACGACGCCGGTGCGGCGTAGACTTCCCTGTCGGCCTTTTCAGGCGCGTATCCCCATGCCCACGCAGCCACGCGCGGGTGCGGGACGTGTGAGCAACGGCCGATGAGTCGATTCGATCCGAGAAGCTGAGGTTCATGGCGAAAAAAGAAGGCGTCATCGAGATGGAAGGTGCCGTTGTCGAGGCACTGCCCAACGCGATGTTCCGCGTGGAGCTGGCCAACGGCCACAAGGTCCTCGCGCACATCAGCGGGAAGATGCGTCAGCACTACATCCGCATCCTCCCCGAGGACCGCGTGGTGGTGGAGCTCTCGCCGTACGACCTGAGCCGTGGACGCATCGTCTACCGCTACAAGTGAGCCACTCGCTCACTCACACAACAGAACAGCAACACACACGTTCAGAGACTGAAGAAGAGAGCTTCTGATGAAGGTCAACCCGAGCGTGAAGAAGATCTGTGACAAGTGCAAGGTGATCCGTCGCCACGGCCGCGTCATGGTGATCTGCGAGAACCCCCGGCACAAGCAGCGCCAGGGCTGAAGCAGAGCTCTTCACACCGAGCACCACTGAACATCTGACGGCTCACCCACCCATCGCGGGCGGGTGTCACCCCCGGCGCAGAGGCCGGGGCCCGGCTCAGGACCCCGAGATGGTCCTGGAGGCAGCTGGGGCGCCCCGGATGACCACACCTCTGCCGAACGGAAGGAAACGCCACCATGGCACGCCTCGTTGGAGTAGACCTCCCGCGCGACAAGCGCGTTGAGATCGCTCTCACCTACATCTTCGGCGTCGGTCGCACCCGTGCGATCCAGACCCTCGCCGCCACCGGCGTCAGCGGTGACCTCCGGGTCCACGAGCTGACCGACGACCAGCTGGTCGCCCTGCGCGACCACATCGAGGCCACCTACCAGGTCGAGGGTGACCTGCGTCGTGAGGTCACCGCCGACATCCGTCGCAAGATGGAGATCGGCAGCTACCAGGGCCGCCGCCACCGCGCACACCTGCCGGTCCGCGGCCAGCGCACCAAGACCAACGCGCGCACCCGCAAGGGACCCAAGCGCACCGTCGCCGGAAAGAAGAAGTGATCTGATGGCTCCCCGTACTGGCGCCAAGAAGACGCGCCGCAAGGTCAAGAAGAACATCGCTCAGGGCGAGGCCCACATCAAGAGCACGTTCAACAACACGCACGTGACGATCACGGACCCTGCCGGGGCCGTCATCGCCTGGGCCTCCGGCG
>JBQGDU010000138.1:0-2655 GCA_052039245.1 Aeromicrobium sp.
GGGCGTCGGGGCCACCGCCCCGGACCGCGGCTGGGTGGGCCGGGTCGCCGCCGATCCTCCGCCGAGCCTGCGCGAGGCCGCCGTGCTCAACCTGTCCTTCAACGGCGCCCGCGCTCTCGACGTCCTGGAGCGACAGCTGCCGGCCCACGACGTGCTGCGCCACCACCACGACATCGCGCGGGTGACGCTGATGATCGGCAACAACGACCTGATGAACCCGCGGTGGCGCCGTCACCTGCCGGCCACCATGGGCCGCCTGCTCGACGTCGTGCCGGACGGGACCGTCGTCGCCACGCAACCCGGGATGCAGCGCACGGCAGCCGACTTCAACGCCGTCGTCCGGCGAGCGGCGGCACGACGTGACCTGCAGGTCGCCGACTTCCGCATCCCGCACCTGCGGGACTTCGTCGGTCGGCTCGGCAAGGACTTCTTCCACCCGAACGACCGCGGCTATGCCCAGATGGCGGCCGCTGCGCGTTCGGCGCTCTGAGACTCCGGCGGCGCTCTGCACCTGCGTCGGTCCGATGCTTGACTGGCCGCGTGGACCGGACCTGGAGCTTCGACTACTCCAACCTCAGCGGCCGACCGCCCGGTCGGGTCGTGGCCGCCCTGTCCCGGCTCTCGCGCTGTGTGCGTTCGGTCCAGGAGCAGGTGGAGCCGTTCGCCGAGATCTGGGGGCAGCGCAACCGCGATGCTGTCGAGCAGGTGGCGCGAGGAGCCCGCTGGTGGGCTGTCCTGGGGGACTCGATGTCGCAGGGCATCGGAGCCTCCGACCCCGACCACGGCTGGGTCGGTGTCCTCGCGCCGGAGGTCGGCATCCCGGTGGTGAATCTCTCCTTCAACGGAGCCCGCATCGGCGACGTCCTGGACCGCCAGCTCCCCGCGATGGAGGACCTCGGCGTGCACACCCGGAACCGTCCGGCCCTGGTGACGCTGATGATCGGCAACAACGACATGAACAGCAGCCGCTTCCGCGGCGACATCCCCGCCGCGATGGGCACCCTCCTGCACCGGGTGCCCCGCGGGACCGTCGTCGCGACCCAACCGGGGCCGCAGGGTTCGGCCCTCGCGGTCAACCGGGCCGTCGACGAGGCAGCAGCCGCCGGACGGATCCGGGTCGCCGACTTCCGGGTGCCCGACATGCGGTCCTGGCGGGGTCGGCTCGCGCCCGATCACTTCCATCCGAACGACGTCGGCTACGCGGCCATGGCCCGCGTCATGGCCGCACCGCTGGGTCTCTGAGCCGCCCTCACCCAGCGGAGTCTCGCCGCTGGCGTGACGATGAGGGAGTGACCGACCGATCCGGACTCGAGGCGTCCCTGCTGAGGGACGCCCGCCTGGGTGACCGCCGCGCGTTCGGCGGTCTGGTCGACCTGCACGGCCCGCGCATGTACCGGTTCGCCGTGCGCATGCTCGGCGACGACCACGATGCGCGCGACGCCGTGCAGGAGGCGTTCCTCTCCGCGTGGCGCGACCTCGACAGCTTCGAGGGCCGCTCCAGCGTGTCCACCTGGTTGCTGCGGCTCACCCACCGGCGGGCCGTCGACCTGCAGCGACGGCGCAAGCCGACGCCCGTCGACGACGAGGCCCTCGTCCCGATGCTCCCGCCACAGCAGCACGACCCTCTGCAGCAAGTGCTGGAGGACGAGCTCGTCGTGGCGCTGCAACAGGCCCTGCTCGACCTGCCCGGACAGCAACGGGCCGTGTGGCTGCTGCGCGAGGTGGAGCAGATGGGCTACGACGAGATCGCCCACACCCTCACGACCACTCCCGACAGCGTGCGTGGACTCCTGCACCGCGCTCGTGCCACCCTGGCCGAAAGGATGGCCCCATGGCGCTAGACGAGAACTCCCCCCTCGACCGGGCGACCCGGGCGATGCGCGACCAGTCGGCCCCGTCCGGCTGGATCGAGCTCTCCGGGTCGATCCGTGACGCCATCAGCTCCTCGGTCCGCCGCGGCGTGGACCTTCCGGCCGACCCCGGCGTCACCGGCGTCGACTCCACGATCATGGTGGCCGACCGGGTTCTTCGCCTCGCCCTGCGTGACGCCGTCAACAGCAGTGCGCGTTCGTTGGCCGGAGCACGGGTGCAGCTGGTCGACGGACGGTTGAGCAGACTCGGCCTGGAGCTCGTGTGCCCCTACGACACGGACCTGCAGACCGAGGCCGCGAGTGCGCGGGTCATCGCCCGCGAGGTGCTCGCGACGACGCTCGGCAGCGCGGAGTCCGTCGCGATCGACGTCACCGTCGTCGACATCGAGGAGTGAGGCACGTCACAGGAGTTCGCGCGTGAGGAATCGCGGACTCGGGACGACTACGGGGCATGTTCGGTCGCCACCAGGGGCGGCCCCCGCATCGAGAGGTGAACCTCATGGCTGAGCCCACCAAGAAGTCCGCAGAAGTCGCCCGCACGTCCCAGGCGCTGGAGAGCGAGCAGGGCAAGACGTCGATCGCCGACACCGTCGTCTCCAAGATCGCCGGCATCGCCGCGCGCGACGTCAGCGGCGTGCACGACCTGGGCGGCGGCGCCGCCCGCACGGTCGGCGCCATCCGCGAACGCATCCCCGGCTCGCGCGTCAACGCGAGCCAGGGCGTCTCCGTCGAGGTCGGCGAGCGCCAGGCCGCGGTCGACGTCGACGTCGTGGCCGAGTACGGC
>JBQGDU010000139.1:0-8276 GCA_052039245.1 Aeromicrobium sp.
TGGGACCACTCGGTGGATCTCGCCGGACTGCGGGTGGCCTCCATCGGGGCGGGCGCGAGTGCCGTGCAGTACGTGCCGAGGATCGCCGAGCGTGCGGATCGGGTGGTGCTGTTCCAGCGGACGCCGAACCACATCGTGCCCAAGCCCGACGGCCCGCTCCCCCGCCCCTGGGCACGGACGATGATGCGCCCCGAGAGACTCGCGAGCTGGCTCGGCACCGAGCAGTTCGCCAGAGGACTGACGCCCGGCACCGTGATGGCCGGCGTGATCGAGCGCCTCGCGACGCGGCACCTGCACGCGGCGATCGACGACCCGGACCTGAGGCGCGCCCTCACCCCTGACTACCCGATCGGCTGCAAGCGGATCCTCTTCTCCAACGACTTCTACCCGACGCTCGCCCAGGACCACGTCGACGTGGTGACCGACGCCATCACCCGGGTGACTCCCCACGGCGTCGAGACGGCGGACGGGACGACGCACGAGGTCGACGTCATCGTGCACGGCACCGGCTTCGCCTCCCAGGACTTCCTCGCCACCATCGACGTCATCGGCAGCGACGGACGACGTCTGGCCGATCACTGGCGCGACGGGGCGCATGCCTACCTCGGGATGTACGTGCCCGGCTTCCCGAACCTGTTCATCTCCTACGGGCCGAACACCAATCTCGGCGGCGGCTCCATCATCTACATGCTCGAGGCGCAGGCCCGGCACATGCGACAGGCGCTCGACCGACTTCGAGCGGGGCGGTGGCGCCAGGTCGAGGTGCGCGAGGAGGCCGAACGCGCGTTCGACGAGTCACTGCAGGCATCCCTGCAGGACTCGGTCTGGGCGCGGTGCGACAACTGGTACACCCATCCTTCCGGCCGGATCACGTCCAACTGGCCGGGCGCGACGAAGCCGTTCGAGCGGGCCACCCGTCATCTCGTCCCGGAGGACTTCTCGTGGTCGTGAGGCATCCGCCCGAGCCGTGGCACCTGCACGGGTCCGCCACCGTCGGCGTCTTCCTCGTCCCCGTGCGGGACCTCCCCTCGTCGACGCCACCTGGGACGAAGGTCCTCGCCCTGTTCGGTCGTGCAGTGGTCACGGCGGCGTTCTTCCGCTACCGCGAGCCCAGTCCGCTGCAGTACGGCGAGGTGATGGCGACGGTCCTGGTACGGCGAGCGGCGAGGCTGCGCATCTTCATCCCTCAGATCTGGGTGGACAGCGAAGCGTCCCGCGACGGTGGCCGGGCCCTGTGGGCCATCCCCAAGGAGATCGCGAGGTTCGAGGGCGACCCGCAGGACACGATGACTGCAGACGGGCTCGCCTCGCTCACGGTGCTCAGGTCCCGACGCGTTGCCTCCGGCGTCCCTGCGTCGTTCCACGTCGTCCAACGACGCGCGTCGCGTGGCGTCGTGACACCCGTGACCGGCACGGTCGACGTCTCGCTCGCGCGCGCGTCGTGGGGGTTCACCGGTGCCCTCACGTGGCTCTCCGGGCGGCGCCCGCTCGCCACGTTCCAGGTGAGTCGGTTCCGACTGACATTCGGACGCGATGCCTCTCGGGGTGCGCAGTGAGGCCGCACCGCGCAGGCTGGCCCCATGCCTGAGTACCGACTGGTCACCGAGTCCGGCGACGTGGTGGAGACCGCGACGCACGAGCACGACCAGGCCGCCGTGGCCTGGCGTTCAGCCCGCCCGTTCGAGTCCGCGTCGCACGACGACGACAGTCGCCAGCTCCGCATCGAGCGCCTCGACGACGGCGAGTGGGTGCGCATCCCCGCCCCGCTCGGCACGTCCGAGACCACCTGACGCGCTCCACACGCACGAAGGCCCCGGTCCGCGTGGACCGAGGCCTTCGTCCCGGGTGGGCGATACTGGGTTCGAACCAGTGACCTCTTCGGTGTGAACGAAGCGCGCTACCACTGCGCCAATCGCCCAGGACGCAGTTACCTTAACCCACCTCGACCGCCGCCTCGAAACCGGGCGAGCGCGTCACGGATCGCTGGTCTCGGCCTGACGGCGATCCCAGATCTCCTGGGCTCGACGGGTCAGCGGCCCGGGGGCCTGGAGGACTCGGTCATCGACGCGCCCGATGGCCTGGATGTTGCGTGTCGTGCCCACGAGGACCACCTCGTCGGCCTCGCGGAGCACCTCGATGGGGGCGTCCTCCTCGACGACGTCGAGCTCCTCGGCGAGCCACTCGATCGCGAGGGCACGGGTGATGCCGGCGAGGCACCCCGAGGCCAACGTCGGGGTCACCAGGCGGCCGTCGAGCACGTACATGATGTTCGACCCGGTGCCCTCGCAGAGATGACCGACCGTGTTGGGCATGACCGCCTCGGACGCACCGGCCGCCTTGGCCGCCTCGATCATCCTGGCGTTCTCCGCGTACGACGTGGTCTTGAGCCCGGCCAGGGCGCCGCGCTCGTTGCGTGGCCACTCGACCGTGACGATCGAGGACACCGACGGCGGCCGCTCGGCCGGCTCGGTGACCACGACGCGGGTCAGCCCGACATCGCCGCGTGGCGATCCGAGGGGCCCAGGGCCGGACGTCACCGTGATGCGGATACGGCCGAACGTCAGGTCCTGGCCCTGCATCGTGGCGGCGACGCCCTCCCGCAGGAGGGCGACGTCCGGAGTGCCGATACCGAGCCCCTGAGCGGAGCGCACCAGGCGGTCGAGGTGGCGGGTGAGGGCGAACGGCGCACCGCCGTCGACGGCCACCGTCTCGAAGACGCCGTCACCCACGACGAGGCCGTGATCGAGCACCCCGATCGCTGGCTGTTCCGGTGATTCCAGCAGTCTTCCATCGAGCCAGGCCTTCATGGCTCCACCGTACGCCTCGAGCGCCCACCCCCGGTTTGGTGACGGGTGTGGCATCGGCGAATGTTTCTTTCCGCGCCGGAAACGGCGCAGCGCGGACGTGGCGCAGTGGTAGCGCATCACCTTGCCAAGGTGAGGGTCGCGGGTTCGAATCCCGTCGTCCGCTCGGAGAGGGTTCTCCACGCCCACTCAGCGGTGGGTTGGCCGAGAGGCGAGGCACCGGACTGCAAATCCGTTCACACGGGTTCGAATCCCGTACCCACCTCCACCACAACTGAACATCATGGGCGATTGGCGCAGCGGTAGCGCGCTTCCCTGACACGGAAGAGGTCACTGGTTCAAACCCAGTATCGCCCACTCACGAGAAACCCCCGGCTGCGCCGGGGGTTTCTGCTGTCGGTCAGACGGGTTCGAGGGTGGGCCCGTGGGCCAAGGCGTCCGGGCACTCGTCGCGGCGCCACCGCTCGATGCCCTGTCCGGCCGCGGTGTCCACGAGCTTCACCCGGGTGACCATCGGCGCGCCGCACTCGGCGCAGGTCTCCTCGGAGGCTCTGAACTCGTAGTGGACGGCGGGCATGTCCTCATGGTGAGGGCATCGAGCCGATCGCGCATCACGGACGCCGCGTGCGGTTCCGCCGGCGCGATGCGCACTGCGGACCTCGCCGAGGCGCCGTAGCGTGAACGGCATGGGCCAAGGAGAGCATCGGACCACGTCCGCGCGGCAGGCCTGCGTCGCACGAGGCCCCCAGGGCGGTCTCCCATGGGACGTCGAGGCCGTCTCCCTCGACGTCGGCATCCCCACTCCGACGCTGCGCACGTGGGACCGGCGCCATGAGGTCGGTCCCAGCCTGACGGTCGTCGGCGGCCGGCGCCGCTACGCCTGTCACGACGTCGACCTCGTCCGCATCATGGTCCACCACATCCGCCGGGGACTGGCGCCGGCTGACGCGGCCGCTGAGGCCCACGCCGTGAACGACGATGACGTCCACCGCGTCTCCCGCGAGCTCACGGCTCACTGACGAGCAGGCTGCTCAGCCCCAGCCCGATGCCACCGGACAGTTCCGTCCGTGCCACTCCCGCAGAACGGGCACACCGTTGTCCACGGCCTCCTCGGACCACCACGCCGGGCAGTGCGGGCAGGGCTCCGGGGCGTCGTCGAACTGGAAGTCGACGGCGAGCACGGCCGACAAGGGCTGATCACCGCTCTCCGCGGAGTCGAACAGGGTGGTCATCTCATCGTTGCCGAACAGCGTGAGCCGGGCGTCGATGGACATCTCGACCTCACTGTGAGGATTGCGGTACGTGATGATCGAGACGCTGTTGCTGAAGACGCGGACCTGAGCGTCCAGGCCGAGTCCGGCGAGATGCTGGCTCGCGGCGGCGGCAGTCGCGGGTGCCATGGAGCTGACGATCGTGCGGGGCATGCGGTTTCCCCTCCCTGCCGGACACGTCGCGTCCCTCGCTCGCAGGCTACGGGAGAGCACAGGATCGCAGAAGCCCCGGCGGGCTCTCGGGACGGAGCACTGGCGGCGGCCGGAACCAGTCGCCCTCACCCGTCCCTGAGGACGGATGAGGACGCACGGATCGCCTCCGGCAGACTCGCCATCGACGGGCTCTCCTTCTGCGTGAGTCGAGCGGCACCGTGGACGGCTACCGCAAGCCTTGCACGCGCGTCCCACTCGCGCACTCCGAGCCGCGCAGGACCTCCACCCCCGCCCGCCCAGGTCGACGCACCCGTCGGCTCCCGGGCACGACGCTAGGGTGACGCCATGATCGAACGGCGGCGGCCGTGAGGCCTCGGGAGTCGGTCCACCGTGGCATCAGATCCCTGCGGCAGTTCTCCGGACGGGACTCGCGCGGCGCCTTCTGGCCCTACGCCGGGCTGGTGCTCGGCGTGACCTACGCCGTCGGAGGCCTCCTCTCGTTCGTGGTCGTCGCCGTGGGAATCGTCGCCGCGCCGTCCTCGGCGATCGGGCTCATGGCGCCGATGCTCCTGCTGATGAGCGCCATGGTCGCCACCGTCGTGGTGCTGCTCGCAGCGGCCGTGACGCGACGCCTGCACGACCGCGGTCGTCGTGGAGTGTGGGCGCTGCTCCCCCTCGGTGCGCTACTGACCGCGCTGTGCATGATGATCCCGGTCGGAGCGGCGGCCGAGCGGGACGACGGCCCCGGCATCCTGTTCGCCGCCATGGGCGTCGGACTGCTCTACTTCGCCCTGCTCGCCGCCCTGGTCCTCCAGCTCGTCCTTCCCGGACGAGCACAGGGCGACCGGTTCGCCGTCTCCCGACGCGAGTGGACTCAGCGCGGGACGGAGCGCCAGACGTAGCGCAGGCCGGAGCCGACGATGTTGACCCGGGCATCCGCCACCGGCCGGCCTGGAGAGTCGGCATACGCCACCGAGCAGGTGAAGGACGTGCCGACAGCGCTGGGGACCGCCTGCGGGCACGTCACGGACGTTTTCGGTCCGGACCGGTCGAGACGCGCCTGGATGTCGGCGGCGATGCCGCTCGGGGAGGCCAGCTCCGCATCGCCGGCATCGCGCGACCGCTCCCGATCCGCCCCGTCCGCACGCTCGTCCGCGTCTCTTCGCTCGTCCGCGTCCTCGTCGCTGTCGGACGACTCCGAGGGACTCGGCGTGGGCGTCGGGTCGGCCTCGGGGTCCTCGGCGGCTCCGTCGTCATCGTCCGTGTCCGCGTCGGCGCTGGTGGTGGGGGCGGCGGTCCCACTCGTGAGGTCCTCGCCCTCCTCGATACCGACCCACGACCGCAGCCCGAGGATTCCCGCGGCGGCGACCAGCACCACCACGACGACGATCGCTGCGATCCGACTCTTGTTCATGAAGTCCTAGTTGGGGGTGGCTTCCCAGACGAAGGCGCCGTCCGGTCCGTTGATCTCGACGACGGCCGTGGAGACCGCAGCGGTGTTGGGCTGGTCGGCGAAGAACACGTCGCACTCGAACGTCGTCCCGATCTTCTGCTCGACCTTGTCCGGGCACTCGACGCGGGTGGGCTGGCCCGACCTCTCGTCGAGACGGGTCTTGATGGCCTCGGCGATCTTGTCCGTGGACATCTTGACCGGGGCGAGCGACTCACTGGGTGTGGGATCACCCGAGGCCTCGTCGTCGGGGGCCGAGCCGCCGTCCGCCCCGCAGGACCGGAGTCCGAACAGCACGGCGCCCGCCACGATCAGCAGCACGATGGCAGCCGTCACCTTCGCGCGAGCACTCATGGCCGGGATCCTATCGGTCCGCCTCGGTGGGGTCGTGGGCCGTGGTCGGAGTCACACGGCCGGGGTGACGGACGGAGTCGATGGCCGAGTTGAGCGCTGCGCCGATGAGGACGGCGATGGACAGGACGTACAGCCACAGCAGGACGGCGATCGGGGCGGCCAGCGGACCGTAGATCGAGGTACCTCCGGTGGAGAACCCGAGCGCCCATCGGACGACCGCACTGCCGACCACCCACAGCAGCATCGTGAACGCCGCTCCGGGCAGGCCCGATCGCCAGGACACCTTGATCGGCACGGCCAGGTGGTAGAGCGTCGCGAGGAACCCGACCGAGACGACGAGCACCCCCGGCCAGTACAGCGGTTCGAGCACCGCGAGCTCGTAGGGAACGAGCTCCGCGGCCACCTCCGGCCCGGCGAGCACCAGCGGGACCAGCACGATGCCGATGAGCAGAGCCACCACGTAGAGCCCGAACGACAGGGCGCGGGTCTTGACGATGCCGCGCTCCCCACCGAGCCCGTACATGATGGTGATGGTGTCCAGGAAGACGTTGAGCGCTCGCGAGCCCGACCAGAGCGCGAGGACGAAACCGATCGAGACGACGTCGATACGCCCGGAGGAGAGCACCTCATCGAGCGTCGGGGCGATGACCTGGTCCACCGTGCTCTCGGTGAGAGCCTGCGAGGCGAGGGCGAGGACGCGGTCCTCGAAGACGTCGACCTGGGCGACGTCGTAGCGGCGGGCGATGAAGCCGATGGATCCGGCCAGGCCGAAGACCAGGGGCGGAAGCGACAGGATCGCGAAGAACGCCGCCTCGGCGGCGAGCCCGGTGACCCGGTTGTGGAAGCAGCGGCGGAACGTGGAGGCCGCGACCCTCGCCACGAGCTCGGTGCCCCGCTTCGTCCGCGCGGACACCACGTCACCCATGGAGCCCACCGTAGTGGCGCGACACCTCCGATCCGCGGGACCCGATGGCTCGGTCCGAACGCGTCGCAGCACTACCCTTGCCGCACCGACCCGTCCGAACATCGCAGGAGCCCGATGCGCCCGCTCGTCACGACCGCCGTCCTCCACCTCGTGGGCACGCTCACGGCCGGTCTCGCTCTCGTCGCCACCGACGCGACCCTGGCGGTCGCCGCGACGGCCGGCGTGTTCGCACTGCTGGTGTGGTTCGCGTCGCTGCACACCAACGACGTCGAGTCCGGACTCCCCCTGGCGAGCACCCTCGCGCTCGTCGGACTCACGCTGACCGGTCGGCAACCGGGCAGCACCGCCCTTCCGCTGTTCGCTGCGCAGGTCGTGGGGGCGGCCGTGGGTGGCGCGGCACTGCTCGGCATCGGACTGCTCGACGTCCCGGCGACCCTGGCCTGGGACTCCCCCGACGTGGCTGTGGCGGCCGTCGTGGCTTTCGTCGTCGGACTCGTGGCGTCCTGGTCGATCCTCGCGGTGGACGCAGGGGCCCCCGCAGCATGGTGGGCGGTGCCGGCCCTGCTCGGTGGCGCCGCACTCAACGTCGCCCTCGTGGCGGCGGCCATGCCCGCCGTCCTGGTGGGCCTCGCCGTGGGCGGTGTGCTCGGCTGGGTGACGGCGCTCGTCAGCGGCGCGGCGGCCGTCGTCGGCACGGCGGTCGGTGTCTATCTCGTGGCTCTGGTGACCCCGACGCAGGCGTGAACCAGGCCACACCAACGCCGTGCTCTCGCCGTGACATCGGGCTCCCAATCGTCGCGCGTCTTGAATAGTGGACTCCTGGTCCACTATTCAAGACAACGGTTTGTCCAGTGCCTGCCTCCGTGGACAGACTGTCCGCATGTTGATCGCGCAGAACACGTGGCTCGTGGAGGGTCTCCACGTCGACCTCGTACGTTCGCGCACATTGCTGTGTCGATGACCCCTCCGCCATACCGGTCCGACGACCGACCACCACTGCTGCAGGAAGCGACCCTCCATGACCTCCGAGACGACCACCTCCGCCCGTCCCGCGCGCCGACGTCGCGGCGAGGGTCAGTGGGCCCTCGGCTACCGGGAGCCCCTCAACCCGAACGAGCAGTCCAAGAAGGACGACAACCCGCTCAACGTGCGCGCCAGGATCGAGAACATCTACGCCCACGGCGGGTTCGACTCGATCGACCCGGGCGACCTGCGCGGTCGCGTGCGGTGGTGGGGGCGGTTAACCCACCGCAAGGCCGGGATCGACGGCGGCCAGACGGCCACCCAGGAGCCGGAGGAGCTCGACGCCCGGTACTTCA
>JBQGDU010000140.1:0-12056 GCA_052039245.1 Aeromicrobium sp.
ATGACCTGGTCTCCCGCCTGGAGGGCTCCAACGGCGGCTCGGAGGTCTACGGCTTGGACGTCTACCAGTACTCGGCGTCGGCGAAGGTCCCGGTGGGGGCGAAGTACGCCTTCGACAACTACGGCGACGGGTCCTGGAACCGGTCGTCCGGTGCGACGTTCACGCCCTACGACGAGGAGCTCTTCGACCTCTCCACCCTCGCGCCGGACTTCGTGGACCGGCTCAGGCAGTCGGTGGCCGAGCGCAGCGACGTCTCGCTCGACCAGGTCAGGCTGATGACGATCCGCATCGTGGGGGAGACGCCGGACCGCGTCACCGTCCGGTACACCGACCAGGAGAGCTTCGTGACGAGCGAGGAGGAGTTCGGCCTCGACGGTGACTGGGTCGGCTGACTCAGGCCACCTGATCCATCAGGCCGGTGTCGACGTCGTAGAGGAACGCTCCGACCTTGACGTGGTCCGGTACGAGCGGATGGGACGTCACGCGGTGGACGTCGGCGCGCAGCACCTGGCGCTGGTCCTCGATCGGTCGGAGACTCATCCAGGTGGTGTCCTGGCCGGTGCTCTCGTCGAGGCGGGCGTGGAGCTGGGCCTCGTCGGACGAAGCCATGGCGCAGCGGGTGTGCTGGACGATCAGCACCCGGTCGACCTGCAGCAGGTGCGACCCGAGGACCAGCGCGATGAGGGTGGAGTCGGTGACGCGTCCGCCGGGATTGCGCAGGATCTTGGCGTCCCCGGGGGAGAGACCGATCATCCCCAGGGGGTCGATGCGGGAGTCCATGCAGGTGACCATCGCGACAACGGCACGGGCGATGCCGTCGAACCCCTGGAGGTCGAAGCTGGCGGCGAAGTCGCGGTTGGCGGCGAGCAGGTCCTCGAAGGTCGAGTCAGGCATGGCGCAAGGTTAGCCGCCGTTCACCGTGGCCGCCGCACGCGGTTCCCTGAGCAGCGCGACGGCCAGCAGCGCCGCCACGGCGGCGCACACCGCGGCGCCCATGAACACGGCGTGCAGCTGGGCGATGCCCGCATCACGGACGGCGTCGCGGTACGCCGGGCACGCCGTGGCCGCGCCGTCGCAGAGCTCGGCGGCGGTCGGGAGACGCGCCGAGGCCGAGTGGAACGCCCGGAGGCCGATCGTCGTCAGCGCCGAGATGCCGACCAGCATCCCGACCATCCGCGCGACGACGAGCAGCGCACTGGCCAGCCCGTGGACGGCAGCGTCGGTGTGGGCCAGCAGCGCCGCGTTGACGGGCGCGATGGCCAGGCCGAAACCGAGGCCACCGGCGATGAGCGACAGCGTCTCCCAGGGGCTCGTCAACGAGCTCGCGTCCCACGTGGCCATGTGGGCGAACGCAGCGGCGCTCAGCAACATCGCGCCCGCGGTCAGCCACGACGCCGGCAGCCACCGCAGGAGCCACCCGCCGAGGAGTGCTCCGACGGGAAGCGCCACGAGGAAGCGGACGAGCACGAGGGCAGCGTCGAGCTGGGAGTCCGGCGCGATGGTCAGGCGGGCGAAGAACGGGATGTCGACGAGCGCGGCGATGAGGCTCGCCCCGACGAAGAAGGAGACCACGAGGGCACCCCAGGCCGCGCGGTGGCCGAGCGCCCCAGCGGGGACGAGCGGGTGGGAAGCGCGCCGCTGCCGCCACACGAAGCCGACGACGGCGAGCCCCGCGACGGGGACGAGCACGGGAGCGGCATCGGACAGCGCGGCGCTCTCGGGCTCGGCCGAGGCGAACGTGACGATGACGGCAGCCAGGGCGAGCGTCAGCAGCGCCGCACCGGCCAGGTCGGTCTCCCTGGCGAGCTCGCGCCAACCGCGCCAGTCCAGGAGGGGGCGTCGTGCCGCCGCCTGACGGAGCACGAACAGCAGCGCGACCACGAGCAGGGCGATGGCCAGCGGGGAGAGCCACCGAGACGTCCCGGCGACAGGCAGGAAGGCCAGACCCGTCGTGACACCGGTGACGAGGCCGTCGGGCTCCAGCATGATCACCGTGAGGAGCGCGAGGGCGAGGACCGCCAAGGCGGCCCCCGCGACGTCGGGACGTCCCTCGCGAGGCGCGACGTCCCGCTCGAGACCGCGCTGCGGGACGATGGCAGCGGCGATCAGCAGACCTACTGCGCAGTTGAGCCAGAAGATGTCCCGCCACGAGCCGAACGCGAGCACCGCCGCGCCGTAGAGGGGGCCCAGCACGCTGCCCAGCTCCTGGACGGCGCCGACGATGCCGAGCGGGAGGCCCCGTCGCTCCGGCGGCCATCGGTCGGCCACGAGCGCGAGTGTCGGCGGGATGAGGCCGCCACCGCCGACTCCTTGCAGCAGTCGTCCGGCGACGATCGTCGTGAGGTCGTAGGCCGCCGCCGTGACCAGCGAGCCCACGGCGAACACGAGCAGGGAGCCGAGCAGCACCGGAACGCGTCCGCGGAGGTCGGAGACCCTGCCGATCAGCGGCAGGACGCCGACGTACCCGAGCAGGAAGCCCGAGACGATCGGCGCGGCACGCTGCAGCTCATCGACGGACAGGCCGCTCGCGCTCATCATGTCCGGCAGCGCCAGCACGACGACGTACGTGTCGGCGGCGGCGAAGCCGATCGCGACGGCGGCGAGCCCCAGCAGGACCCGTGGGGCGGACCGCGTCACGGGATCAACGGCCGCCGACGCCCTCCGGCGCCGTGATCTCGACGGGGTCGCCCGAGGTGACCAGACGCAGGCGATACGTGACGTCGTCCGCGCCCTCGTAGAACGGGCCGGAGAGAGAGGCGTCGCGCAGCTCGTCGTCGTCGGTGAGGCGATAGCGCACCGTGAACGTCCCGGACTCGTCTGCGGTGGGCAAGAGGGAGCTCACGACGTCCCCGGGCAACGACCCCTCGACGGTGGTCAAGACATCCTCCCCGTCGCGAGAGCGTCCGTCCTGGCCGAGGTCCTCGGTGAGCTCGAGGATGCGCGAGACGCCGTCCTCCGGGTCGAGCAGGCTCGCCGGGTCGGGGGCGCCGAGCGAGTCGGGGTCGAACGTCATGAACGTGGGGGAGAAGCCCGTCTTCACGTACAGCTCTGCGTCGACGGAGACGACGTCGGCGTCCAGGCTGGTCCCTCCGGTCACGACGGTGACCTCACCCTCGAAGGCAGGGTCGTGGTTGCCGCGACCCTCAGCGGAGAGCAGACCCGTCGTGCCCTGAGGCAGCTCCTTGGTGGTCAGCGACAGCTCGAGACTCTCGGCGTCGTCGATCTGCGAGCGGGCCGTCGAGAGCCGGTCTGCCAGCTCTGCCGGATCGGCGACGGACTCCTCGTCGCCACCGGTGCAGCCGGTGAGGAGCAGAGCGGTCAGGGCGAGGCCGGTCAGTGGGATGCGCACGAGCGCAAGTCTGGCACGCATCCCACCACGTGAGGGGGATCGAGGCTGAGACGCGCTCAGAACCCTCCGGTCCGGATGACGTCGGCCTGTCGGCCCACCTCGGCCGGCGGCGTGTCCGTCCAGAGCTTCGGGACCATGGCGGTTGCCGTGGAGCTCCCGGCCGGTGCCGTGGAGACCTGGACCAGGAGATTGCCCCGCCAGTCGGCGCCGACGCGACGCACCTCGTGCCACGGGAAGTACGAGGGCCCGGTCGAGGTGCCCGGCCACATCATCTGGACGCCGGAGCGGCGCAGCACGAGCGCGACGTCGTGACGGGCGGGATCGACGAGGGACCGGTCGCCCCGGAGCCCGACCAGGAGTGCCCAGGTCGCCAGGGGGAGCAGCAGCACGTAGAACGGGATGCCGAGAGCGATGCCGAGCAACGCGGATCCGCGCCCGACGAACAGCAACGGGACCACGAACAGCAACGGCCCGAGGAGGATCACCGCGAAGAGGACGACGAACAGGCCGTACATCCACGGCTTGAGCGACTCGTGCTTGCGACGTTCCATCCGGGCACCGGGGATGAATCGGACGGTGCGGACCACGTCATCGGTGGGTGGTGTGCGCAGGGGCTCGGTCACGCCGGGAGTCTATGAGCGAGACTGGAGACCGGTCCGGCGATGGCGAGGACCGGCTGGGCGAGCGGCACGCCGGAGCCGTCGCGGCGGTCGGTCGGCTCAGGGAGCTCGACGGCGGAGCCACTGGTGGCGCACGCCATCGGTCGGCCGTCGCCGACCCACGCCAGGACGAGGGTGTCCTCCCCCTTGAGGAGACGCTGACAGCGGACGCCGCCGGTGGCCCTCCCCTTGGCGGGGTAGATGGACAGGGGGGAGACCTTGGCGGAACCGGCCTGCGTGCCGGGGAGCGCGTCCGCAGACCCCGCGACCCCGGCCACGAAGGCATCGTCGACGTCGCGTACGGCACCGAACCCGACGACCCGGGCGCCGGAGGAGAGCTTGACCCCCGCCACGCCGCCACCGGCGCGGCCCTGGGGCCGGACGAGGGAGGCCGAGAAGTGCAGGAGCTGGGCGTCGGAGGTCACGAACGCGAGCTCCTCCTCGCCCGACGTGAGCATCGTCGCTCCCACCACCGTGTCGCCGTCGGCGAGCTTGACGACCTCCCACTCGTCCCGGCTCAGGTGGTCGGGCTTCACGCGCTTGACCACACCGTGACGGGTGCCGAGGGCCATGCCCGGACCCTCGTCGTCCAGCGTCACGAGCGCGACGGGCGTGGCCTGCGTCTGGACCAGCTCGCGCAGGGGCACGCCACCTTGCAGGTGCGGCGCCTGAGCGGTGGGCGGCAGGCCAGGGATCTCCAGCACGCTCAGCCGTCGGACCACGCCGTCGGCCGTCAACAACCCGACCTCGCCGCGGGCGGTGGTCTTGACGGCGGAGAGGACGACGTCGTGCTTGGCGCGCCGTCCGTTCTCGCCGAGTGGTGAGGCGTCGGCGGTGCGCGCCAGCAGCCCGGTGCCGGACAGCAGCACCCAGCAGGGGTCGTCGGCGACCTCGAGCGGGGCAGCCGCAGTGACCGCGCGACCCGCGGACTCCAGCAGCACGGTCCGGCGCGGAGTGCCGAACGTCTGGGCCATCTCGTCGAGCTCGTCGCTCACGACGGCCCGCAGCACGGCGTCGTCGGCGAGGATCTCATCGAGACGTTCGATCGTGGCGCGCAGCTCGTCGGCCTCGGACTCCAGGTCGAGGCGGGAGAACTTGGTGAGGCTGCCGAGCGTGCGGTCGAGGATGAAGTCGGCCTGCGGCTCGGAGAGGTCGAACACCGAGATGAGGCGGCTGCGGGCCTGCGCGCGGTCGTCGCTGCTGCGGATGAGCTGGATGACCTCGTCGATGTCGAGGATCGCGATGAGCAGACCCTCGACCAGGTGCAGTCGGTCGGCCGCCTTGCCACGCCGGAAGGTGCTGCGGCGGCGGACGACGTCGAAGCGGTGCTGCAGGTAGACGTCGAGCATCTCACGCAGACCGAGCGTTCGCGGTTGTCCGTCGACGAGAGCCACCGCGTTGACACCGAAGGACGTCTCCATGGGGGTGAGCTTGTACAGCTGCTCCAGCAACGCCTCCGGCACGATGCCGTTCTTGACCTCGATGACGAGGTTGAGCCCCTTGTGTCGGTCGGTGAGGTTCTTGAGGTCGGAGATGCCCTGCAGCTTCTTGGCCTGCACGAGCTTCTTGACCGCCTCGATGACCTTCTCCGGCCCGACGTTGTACGGCAGCTCGGTGACGACGATGCCCTTGCGGCGGGCGGTGACGTTCTCGATGCGCGCCGTGGCGCGCATGCGAAAGGACCCGTTGCCGGTGGAGTAGGCGTCGCGGATGCCGTCGAGCCCGACGATCTTGCCGCCCGTGGGCAGGTCGGGGCCGGGGACGAACTTCATCAGGTCGTCGAGGTCGGCGCCCGGATGGTCGATCAGGTGACGCAGCGCCTGCACGACCTCCACCAGGTTGTGGGGAGCGATGTTGGTGGCCATGCCGACGGCGATGCCGGAGGCACCGTTGACCAGCAGGTTGGGCAGCGCGGCGGGCAGGACCGTCGGCTCGGTCTCGCGGCCGTCGTAGTTGGGCTTGAAGTCGACGGTGTCCTCGTCGATGGAGTCGGTCATCGCCTCGGCGGCACGATCCATGCGGCACTCGGTGTACCGCATCGCGGCCGGCGGGTCGTCCTGCGAGCCGAAGTTGCCGTGCCCGTCCACGAGCGGCAGCCGCATGGACCACGACTGGACGAGTCGGACGAGGGCGTCGTAGATGGCGGAGTCGCCGTGTGGGTGCAGACGACCCATGACCTCGCCGACGACGCGGGCGCTCTTGACGTGACCGCGGTCGTGGCGCAGGTTCAGGTCGTCCATCGTGTAGAGGGTGCGCCGCTGCACCGGCTTGAGCCCGTCGCGTGCGTCGGGGCTGGCCCGGGAGTAGATGACCGAGTAGGCGTACTCGACGTCGCTGGCACTCATCTCATCGGAGATGTCGGTGTCGATGATGTGCTCTTCGAACTCCTCGGGGGGAGCCGGTGTGCTGCGGCGGGCCATGCAGTCCTCTCCTGGTCGGGCGATCGCTCCATTCTCTCCTGTGGGACGTGCCGGCGCGCCGCCGCCACGCCGCCCCCGTGAACGGGTAGTTCCGAGCATCGAGTGATCGACGTTCGGCGCACGGTCCCGGTGTACCGCGACTCGGCGCGTCGACCGCGTCGCAGATTCGCACCGTAGCCCGCCGAGGCGACCGTGGCGGACGCCCACGGAGGGTGTCAGTGGTCGAGCGTATGTTTGATTCATGGACATCGCCAACCCCCTCCCCGACCCTCGTGAGGGGGACGAGGACACCACGTTGGTGGACGCGCTCGCGGTCGCCGGTGTCCAACGTGCTCAGGCCGAGGCTGCCGAGACGATGGCGATGCTCGCGCTCCACGACGCCGAGCTCGCGCGGATCAAGGCGCTTGACTCACCGCTGCAGAAGCTGACCGAGCGTGGCGGGCTGGTGCTGGAGATCGCGCAGACCATGGCACTCTCGGAGGGCCAGGCCCATCAGCGGCTCGCCACCGCGCGCCGCGTCCGGGACGAGGCGCCCACCGTCTGGACGGCCTACGTCGACGGGTACATCGACCACGCCCGCGTCCGGGAGATCTCCCTGACCATCGAGCGACTCACCCGGTCCGAGTCCGTGACCAGGCTCGACGAGGCGGTCGTCGAGTACGCCGGCACTCACACCACGGCAGAGCTGCGTGCCTGGCTCAAACGATGCGTGGTCCGCCTGGAGCCGGACGAGGCCCTGCAGCGGGCTGAGAAGGCGCGCGAAGACCGCTACGTCCAGGTCACCCACCTCGACGACGGCATGGCCTGGCTCACGGCCTACCTGCCCTCCCACGTCGCCGCCGCCATCGACAAGCGACTCACCCGCGAGGCCTGCGCCCTCGGATCGGCAGACGGCCGCACCCGCGCCCAGCGCCGCGCCGACCTGCTCGCCTCCTGGCTCACCACCAGCGAGACAACGCAGGCCACCTGGTCCGCCGACATCGCCATCACCCTCGAGGCAGACATCCTCACCGGACTCACCGACGGCTACACCGAGTCAACCGACGGCGCGTGGGCCGTTCCCGCGACCTGGATCCTGCGCGAGGCCGACGCCGACCACACGTTCTTTCATCGGATGCTCATCGAACCAATCACTGGCGATGTCCTCGCTCACCAATACGTCGGCCGCTTCGCCCCCGAACTGCTCGCCAAAGCGATCCAGTTCCGTGACGGCCGCTGCCGCGCCCCCGGATGCCGAGTCCCGGCCGACCGGTGCGACCTGGATCATCGAGAACCCTGGCCCACCGGGGCCACTACTGCTGAGAACGTCTGGGCGCTCTGTCGACGTCACCACTCCCTCAAGGGCCACGGCGTCCTGCAGTGGAGACTGCCCTCCGGCACCCCCGTCCCCGCCTGAGCTTGCGTCCCGAGGCAGGTAGGTTGGGAGCGTGGAGAGCGAGTCAGCGAGCCCGGTCGTCGATCGAGGGTGGGACGCCGACGTCCTGCTGAAGGACGGACGGGTCGCCCAGCTCCGTCCGGTCACGCCGGAGGACTCCGACTCGCTCGTGGAGTTCTACGCTCGCGTCTCCGACGAGTCCAAGTACTACCGGTTCTTCGCGCCCTACCCGCAGCTCTCCACGCGCGACGTCGAACGCTTCACCAACGTCGATCTCGACCGTCGCGTCGCCCTCGCGCTGTGGCTGCACGACGAGATGATCGGGATCGGGCGCTACGACGCCGTCTCCGACGACGAGGCCGAGGTGGCGTTCCTGGTCGAGGACGCGCAGCAGGGTCGGGGGGTCGGTCAGCTGCTGCTGGAGCACCTGGCGCAGGCCGGCCGGGAGCGCGGCATCAAGCGGTTCACCGCGGACGTCCTGCCCTCCAACACCCGCATGCTGCAGGTCTTCCGTGAGATGGGCTACGAGGTCCAGGGCACGGTCGAGGACGGCGTGCAACGTCTCGCGTTCCGGATCGATCCCACGACCTCCGCCGTCGGTGTCATGCGCTCGCGCGAGCAGCGCGCCGAGGCCGCGTCCATCGAGCGGATCTTCTCCGCACGCAGCATCGCGGTCGTCGGCGCGAGCCGGCGCGAGGGCTCCATCGGGCTCGCCCTCGTCAGGGGACTGGTCCTGGGCGACTTCCAGGGCGCGGTCTACGCCGTCAACTCCCAGGCGGAGTCCGTGTCCGGGCTGCCCGCGTACAAGAGCGTCGTCGACATCCCGGCCGAGGTCGACCTCGCGATCGTCGCCGTTCCCGCGGAGTCGGTGAACGACGTCGTCCTCGACTGCGCGGCCAAGGGGGTGCACGGACTGGTGGTCATCTCGGCGGGATTCGCCGAGGAAGGACCGGCCGGACGTCGTCGCCAGCGCGAGCTCCTGAACCTGTGCCGCTCGTACGGCCTGCGGCTCATCGGTCCCAACTGCCTGGGTGTCATCAACACCGCGCACGGCGTCCAGCTCAACGCCTCCCTCGCGCCGGCGATGCCACCCCAGGGTCGTGTCGGCTTCTTCTGCCAGTCCGGGGCGCTCGGCACCGCCATCCTCGACTCGGTCGGCCGCCGTGGCCTCGGCCTCTCCACCTTCGTGTCCGCCGGCAACCGTGCCGACGTCTCCGGCAACGACCTTCTGCAGTACTGGCAGGAGGACGACGCCACCGAGGTCGTGCTGCTGTACCTGGAGTCCATCGGCAACCCGCGCAAGTTCTCCCGCATCGCCCGACGGGTCTCACGGGTCAAGCCCGTGGTCGCGGTCAAGTCAGGGCGCTCCACGCAGGGCGTGCCCATGGGGCACGCCGTCAAGCGGTCCACGGCGCCCCAGGCCGCCGTCGACGCCATGTTCCGTCAAGCCGGCGTCATCCAGGTCGACACCCTGGAGGAGATGTTCGACGTCGCCCAGCTGCTCGCGCACCAGCCGCTGCCGGCCGGCAACCGGCTGTGTGTCGTCGGCAACTCCGACGCCATGGGACTGCTGATCGCCGACGCCGCCGCTGCCTCGGGCCTGCAGGTGGCCGACCCGATCGCGCTCGGTGCAGAGGCGGGAGCCGACGACTTCGAGGTCGCGGTCGAGCAGGCGCTCGCCAACCCGGGAGTCGACGCTCTCGTGGTGGTCTACGTCCCGCCGCTCAACACGAGCGGTGAGGAGGTGGCCGACGTCCTGGCATCGATCGGCGAGCAGTCCGACAAGCCCATCGTCTCCACGTTCCTCGGCACCGAGGGCGTGCCCGAGCTGCTGCGCGTCACGGACGTGCTCGGCGGTTCCGCCGGACGTGGCTCGGTGCCGTCCTACCCCGCGCCGGAGTCGGCGGTCCGAGCACTCGCGCGGGTGGTGAACTACGCCGAGTGGGTCGCCAGTGACGCCGGCGAGTACCTCGTCCAGCCGGACCTGCGCACCGGGGACGCCCGCACCATCGTGCGGGACGTGCTGCAGCGGGCCCCGCGCGGAGCCGTGCTGTCCACCGAGCAGACCCACGCCATCCTCGAGTGCTACGGCATCGACATGTGGACGTGGATCAACGTGCACTCCAAGGAGGAGGCGGTGGCCGCCGCCGAGCAGCTCGGCTGGGACGTGGTGCTCAAGGCGGGGAGCGAGCACCTGCGGGCCCGTCCTGACCTCGCGCACATCTGGCGCGGCATCAACGACGCCGACGACATGGCCGAGGCCTGGGACAACCTCACCTCCTGGACCGGGATGCGCCAGGAGACGAGGTTCTTCGTCCAACGCAACGCCACCGACGGCATCCCGCTGTCCTTCAGCGTCACCGAGGACCCGCTCTTCGGGCCCCTCGTCTCGTTCGGACTGTCAGGGGCGCCGAGCGAGCTCCTCGGCGACCGCTCGTACGGCATTCCACCACTCACCGACGCCGACGCGGCGTCGATGATCTCGAGCCTGCGCTCGGGGCCGCTGCTCTACGGCTACCGGGGAAGCGACCCGGTGGACGTCGGCGCCGTGCAGGAGATGATCCTGCGGTTGGCCACGATGAAGGACGACCTCTCCGAGATCGCCGAGCTCGACCTCGAACCGGTGCTCGTGAACGCCGACGGACTGACCGTGCTGAGTGCCCGCGCCAAGGTCGTGCCCTCGGCCGACCGACGTGGTGAGTGGTACGTCCGCCGGCTCAGCCAGCCGGCACCAGGGGATACCCTCGCATGATGCGACGCGAACGGCCCACCGGTGTCTTCGAGGAGATCTCCCGCAGCGGGTACTACCCGCAGATCGTGACCGAGGGCCTGCGCGACGCACTCGCCGGCGAGGAGGTCCGCGCCCACGTCGTCCACCACGAGCCGACGTTCGACCGCGAGGAGGTCCGCCGGCACATGACGGTCCTGGTCCTCACCGACTCCAGGGTGGTGCTCGTGCACACCGACGAGCACCCGCCGGACGACCTGCTGCCCCGTCCGTACACCTCGACCACCAGCGAGGCCGTCGCCATCGACCGCGTGCGCTCGGTGGTCGTCACGCGGATGGTCGCCGCCGACACCCAGTCGCTCGAGGAGGCCGTCATGACGATCGGCTGGGGCGCGGTCTCCCACATCGACCTCGAGCCCGCTCGCTGCAGTGACCCCGAGTGCGAGGCCGATCACGGATACACCGGCAATCTCACCGGGGACGACTTCTCCCTGCGGCTCAGCGCAGCGGCGGACGGAGGTGCCGCCCTGGAGCGGCTCCTGGAGTTCGCCCGGACGCTGTCGGCCGCCACGACCGGCGCCGACCTGGCCGGCCGCCCGTGACGGTCGGCAGTCACGCGGACCTGGACGGTCCGGGACTCCATCACGTCCTGCCGTCGGTGGCTGCCGCGGCGGGCGCACCTGGCTTCACGAACACGTTGGGGCTGCCGTCGGCACCTCGTCACGTCGTGGTGCTGGTGGACGGTCTGGGCGCCCACCTGCTGCAGGAGCACGCCCGCAACGCGCCGTTCCTGTCGTCCCTGCAGGGAGTGCAGGGCCTGCGCAGTGGGATCCCGTCCACGACCGCCACGAGCCTGACCTCGCTCGGGACCGGGCTGCTGCCGGGCGCTCACGGCGTCGTCGGCTACACGTCGCGCAACCCGGCGAACGGGCGTCGGCTCAACTCACTCGGTTGGTCCGACGACGTCGACCCGCTGCTCTGGCAGCCGCACCCGACCGCGCTCGAGCGGATGGCCGCCGCCGGGCTGCCCACCGCGGTGGTCAACGACGCGGCGTTCGAGTCCAGCGGGCTCACCCTGTGCAGCCAGCGTGGAGTGCCGTTCCACGGTGTCCGCTCGGTGTGGGAGCGCCAGGACGTGCTGCTGGATCTCGTCGAGGACTCCGATCGGGC
Source organism: Aeromicrobium sp. (assembly GCA_052039245.1). Taxonomy (GTDB): domain Bacteria; phylum Actinomycetota; class Actinomycetes; order Propionibacteriales; family Nocardioidaceae; genus Aeromicrobium. The sequence goes on from JBQGDU010000140.1 coordinate 11,702, forward strand.
GGTGGTCTACGGCTACGAGTCGCGGCTGGACCACGCCGGTCACCGGTACGGCTGCACCTCTCCGCAGTGGCGCGACGTGCTGTCGACGATCGATGCCGAGCTCTCGGAGCTGCGCGCCGAGCTCCCCGCGGACACGGTGCTCCTGGTCACCGCCGACCACGGCATGATCGACCTGCCCCGGGAGGACCGGTTCGACCTCGACGCGGTGCCCGCACTGCGTGACGACGTCACGCTGGTGGCGGGGGAGGCGCGGTTCCGGCACCTGTACACGCGTGCCGGTGCGGCCGGGGACGTCGCGGCCCGGTGGCGTGACCACCTCGGGGAGCGCGCCGTCGTCCGGACCCAGGACGGCATC
>JBQGDU010000141.1:0-1560 GCA_052039245.1 Aeromicrobium sp.
CGCCGCCGAGCACGGGGTCGAGTGGACGGAGGAGGACGGTCTCGCGCTCGTCGGCAACGCCCTCATCACCTCGGCCACGTACATCCGCGAGCGGATCGGCAGCGACCTGACGGCGGAGCAGATCGTCGACCACCTGGTCGAACGGCTGTCGGACTCGCTCCGGGGCTCCATTCCGTGGCGGCCCGGTGCCGCCGAGCTGGTCCGCTCCCTCGCGGACCAGGGGGTGCCCCAGGCACTCGTGACGATGTCCTACGCCGACATCGCGGCGCCGGTGGCCGAGTCGTTGCCGTTCTCGGCCGTGGTGACGGGGGACGCGGTGACGCACGGCAAGCCGCATCCGGAGCCCTACCTGCGCGCCGCGGAGCTGCTCGGCGTCGACGCCACGGACTGCGTCGCCATCGAGGACTCCGCCACGGGGGCGGCATCAGCCGGCGCCGCGGCGTGTCGCGTCGTGGCCGTGCCGCACGTGGTGGCGGTGCCGGACGGACCCCGCCAGGTCAGCATCGAGACGCTGGAAGGCGTGGACGTCGCCGCGCTGGTGGAGCTGACCCGCTCCCTGTAGCCGGGTTCGCGACGTGGTCTCGATACGCCCGGGCATGGACCTACCAGTCGACCAGCGAGGCTGGGCCTGACGTCGGTGGTCGAGGAGATGCCACGGCGACGAAGGAGCGCGTGGCACCGTATCGGGACCACGAGTGACGCACCCCGCGTCAGCCGACCGACTGCGGCGGAACGATCTGCAACGTCGGGAGCTCAGGGGTCTCGCCCTCGAACTCCGGGCACTGGCCCTGGAACGAGCACCACCGGCACAGGGCGCTGGGCCGCGGACGGAAGTCGCCTGACGCCAGCGCCTGCTCGATCGCCTGCCACAGAGCGGTCAGCTTCCGCTCGGTGGCGAGGAGCTCGGCCTCGGTGGGCTCGTAGGACAGCACCGTGCGGTCACCCAGGTAGAGCAGCTGGAGAAGGGTGGGCAACACGCCGCGAGAACGCCAGACCACCAGCGCGTAGAAGCGCATCTGGAACATGGCGCGCTCCTCGAACCGCTCGCTCGGCGCCCTGCCGCTCTTGTAGTCGACCACGCGAACCCGACCGTCCGGGGCGACGTCGACGCGGTCGATGATGCCGCCGAGTCCGAGCCCGGACTCCAGCACGTGGTCCACGCGAAGCTCACGCTCAGCCGGCTCCAGCCATCGGGGGTCCTCCAGAGCGAAGTAGGACTCCAGCAAGGGCCCGCACGAGGCGAGCCACTCCGCCTCCTCGGCGGCGTCCGCCTCGCCGAACAGCTCGGCGAGGCGAGGGTCCTCGCGCAGGAGCCGCGCCCAGGCGGGCGCGACCATGCTCTGCGCCCGTGTGAGCGTCCGGGCCGAGGCCTCGACGCCGAACAGGTCCTCCAGCACCGCATGCACCAGGGTGCCGCGGGCCGCGACGGGGTCGGCCGTCTCGGGCAGCTTGTCGATGGTGCGGAAGCGGTACTTCAGGGGGCAGGCGAGGAAGTCCGCCGCTCGGCTGGGGGAGAGGGCCTTGCGCACCCGGACCGGCTCGATCTCCTGCTCCACGCTG
>JBQGDU010000142.1:0-4262 GCA_052039245.1 Aeromicrobium sp.
AGGTGTCGGAGGGCGCTCGTAGGCTGGGCGGGTGGCCGATCCTGCGACCTACCGACCCCGGCCGGGGGAGATCCCGACGGCGCCGGGGGTGTACCGGTTCCGCGACGAGCGGGGGCGGGTCATCTACGTCGGCAAGGCCAAGTCGCTGCGGGCTCGGCTGAACAGCTACTTCCAGGACGTCGCCGGGCTGCACGAGCGCACCGCGCGGATGGTCACCACGGCTGCGTCCGTCGACTGGACGGTCGTCACCACCGAGGTCGAGGCGCTGCAGCTCGAGTACACGTGGATCAAGGAGTTCGATCCGCGGTTCAACGTCAAGTACCGCGACGACAAGAGCTACCCGTGGCTGGCCGTCACCGTCGGGGAGGAGGTCCCCCGTGTGCAGGTGATGCGGGGCAAGCAGCGCAAGGGCGTGCGCTACTTCGGTCCGTACGGACACGCCTGGGCCATCCGCGACACGGTCGACACGCTCCTGCGGGTCTTCCCGATGCGCTCCTGCTCCGCCGGCGTCTTCCGCCGTGCGGCCGGCATCGGTCGGCCGTGCCTGCTGGGTGACATCGGCAAGTGCGCCGCGCCCTGTGTCGGACGGGTGACGCCGGAGGAGCACCGGGAGATCGTGGACGACTTCATGGCCTTCATGGCCGGGAGCACAGCAGGATTCACGCGCTCCATCGAGGCGAAGATGGCGGCCGCCGCGGCCGACCAGGAGTACGAGCTCGCTGCCAAGTACCGCGACGACCTCGGCGCGCTGCGTCGAGTCCTCGAGAAGCAGACGGTCGTCCTCGGGGACGGCACGGATGCCGACGTCCTCGGGTTCGTCGACGACCCGCTCGAGGTGGCCGTGCAGATCTTCTCCGTCCGTGGCGGCCGCATCCGCGGCCAGCGTGGCTGGGTGGCCGACAAGGCCGACGAGGCGACGTTCCCCGAGCTGGTCCAACGTGCGATCGTCACGTTGTACGAGGAGTCGTCCGCGTCCGCGGTGCCGCGCCAGGTGCTGGTACCAGAGCTGCCGGCCGATGCCGACGTCGTCACCGACCTCCTCGCGGAGCTGCGGGGCGGCCCGGTCACCATCCGCGTCCCGCGGCGCGGCGACAAGCTGCGGCTCATGAAGACCGTCGAGCAGAATGCCCAGCAGTCCATGGCGCGCCACAAGCTCAAACGGGCAGGCGACCTCACCGCTCGCAGTCGGGCGCTGGAGGAGCTGCAGGACTCGCTGGACCTCCCCGAGGTGCCGCTGCGCATCGAGTGCTACGACGTCTCCAACCTGCAGGGCACCGAGATCGTCGCGTCGATGGTCGTGTTCGAGGACGGTCTCCCGCGCAAGGGGGAGTACCGACGCTTCACCATCCGCCACGAGGGTCAGAGCGACGTGGGCGCCATGGACGAGGTGATCACCCGTCGCTTCCAACGACTGCAGAAGGCGCGCGCCGAGGGTGCTGACGAGGCGGGGATCGACCCGGAGACCGGCCGACCACGCAAGTTCGCCTACGCTCCCTCGCTCGTGGTCGTCGACGGTGGGCCGCCCCAGGTGGCGGCCGCGCGCCAGGCCATGGAGCGGCTCGGGTTCGGAGACATCGCGTTGTGCGGCCTCGCCAAGCGACTCGAGGAGGTCTGGGTCCCCGACGACGACGACCCGGTCATCCTGCCGCGTACGAGTGAGGGGCTCTACCTGCTCCAGCGCGTCCGCGACGAGGCGCACCGGTTCGCCATCAGTCACCACCGCCAACGGCGCGCCAAGGCCATGACCGGCAGCGCCCTCGACGACGTCCCGGGTCTGGGCCCGACGCGTCGCAAGGCCCTCATGAAGCACTTCGGGTCGGTCAAGAGGATCCGGGCCGCGACACCCGAGCAGGTCGCAGAAGTGCCGGGCATCGGCACGGCTACGGCAGAATCGATCCTGCAGGCGTTGAACGCCGAGCAGACTGGACCGACGGTCGACACCGCGACCGGCGAGATCGTGGAGGACTCATGAGCGAGCGCCAGCGAGTGAATCATCGGCCGGTGGCGTGGCCGACGTCCTACGCTCCTTCTCTCGAGGACGTCGGCGCATGACCAAGCTGTCTGCGTTCGTGCTCGTCACCGGCATGACGGGAGCAGGCCGCGGCACGGCGGCCAAGGCGCTGGAGAAGCTGGGCTACTACGTCATCGACAACCTGCCTGCGTCCCTGCTCGACTCCGCGGTCAGGACGGTCGAGGAGGGTGGCGACGTCGATCGTCTCGCCGTGGTCGTCGACTCGCGGTCGGGTGCCTTCTTCGGGGGCGTCATCGACGCCCTCGAACGTCTGCGGGCGTCGGGTCTGCACGCCAGGATCCTCTACCTCGAGGCCGCCGACGAGGTGCTCGTCCGGCGCCAGGAGGCGGCCCGCCGTCCGCACCCGCTGAGCATGGAGGGACGCCTGCTCGACGGCTTCGAGAGCGAGCGGGAGCTGCTGAGACGACTCCGCGGCCGCGCGGACCTCGTGGTCGACACCAGCCGGCTCAACGTGCATCAGCTCGCCCAGCGCATGCGGGCGGCCTTTGAGGAGGGCGAGGACGGGCTGCGCGCCTCTGTCGTCTCGTTCGGCTTCAAGTACGGCCTGCCCATCGACGCCGACATGGTGGCCGACATGCGCTTCCTGCCCAACCCGTACTGGGTCCCGGACCTGCGACCGATGAGCGGGCTCGACGCGCCCGTCAGCGAGTACGTCCGCAGTCAGCCGAGAGCGACGGAGTTCCTGGACCGGTACGAGGACCTCGTCTCGCTGCTCACCGACGGGTTCCTGCACGAGGACAAGCGCTTCCTCACCATCGCCATCGGCTGCACGGGGGGCAGGCACCGCAGCGTGGCGATGTCGGAGGCCTTCGCCGAGCGCCTGCGCGGCCACGGCGTCCGGACCCTGGTCGTCCACCGCGACCTGGGGCGCGAGTGACCGGCGCCACCCGCGTCGTGGCGCTCGGCGGTGGTCACGGGCTCGCCGCCACGTTGTCCGCACTGCGCTTGCTGGACACGCATCTCACCGGCATCGTGACCGTCGCCGACAACGGCGGCTCCTCCGGCCGGCTGCGACACGAGCTCGGCATCCTGCCGCCCGGCGACCTGCGGATGGCGCTCTCGGCGCTGTGCGGTGACGACGAGTGGGGCCGACGCTGGGCCGACGTCCTGCAGCACCGCTTCGGAGGCGAGGGCCCGCTCGAGGGGCACGCGCTCGGCAACCTGCTGATCGCCGGCATCTGGGACATCCTCGAGGACCACGTCGGCGGCCTCGATCTCGTCGGGCAGCTGCTCGGCGCCCGGGGACGGGTCCTGCCGATGTCGGCGGTACCGCTGGACATCGAGGCCGACGTCCATCTGGCGTCTGCGCCCGAGCAGCTCTCCGTGGTCCGTGGGCAGGCCCAGGTGGCCGAGGTGGACGGACAGGTGGTGAGCGTCCGGCTCGACCCCGAGGACCCGCCGGCGGTACCCGAGGCCGTCCAGGCGGTCCTGGAGGCGGACTGGGTCGTCGTCGGGCCCGGCTCGTGGTTCACCAGCGTGATGCCCACGTTGCTGGTGCCCCAGCTGCGCGACGCGCTCGTCGAGACGACCGCCCGTCGCGCTCTCGTGCTCAACCTGCAGGAGCAGGCGGGGGAGACCGAGGGCCTCTCGCCCACGGACCACCTGGAGGTGCTGGCGGCGCACGCACCGGCTCTGCGGCTGGATGCCGTCGTCGCCGACGAGTCAGCGATCGACCCCACCGGGATGATGGCCCGTGGCGTCAGCGCGCTCGGTGCCCGGCTCCACACCGCCCGCCTGGCCCGCCCCTCCGCGCGGGACCAGCACGATCCGGCTGCGCTCGCGCGCACGTTCGCGGCGTTCTTGTGAGCAGGCATAGAGTGACTCTGTTCGGCTCCGCAGGAGCGATCGATTCAGGGGCACGGAGGACGTAGACATGGCGATGACCGCACAGGTCAAGTCGGAGCTCGCCAGCACGACCGTCACCAAGGCGTGCTGCCGCAAGGCCGAGGTGTCCTCGATCCTGCGCTTCGCGGGCGGTCTGCACATCGTGGCGGGCTCCATCGTCGTGGAGGCGGAGGTCGACACCGGCGCCGTGGCGCGCACCTCCCGGCGCATGCGGCGCTCCTCCCAGGCCAGCAGAGATTCGTGGGCACCGAGACGGGTGAGCAGGGCGCCGATGGCCTCTCCGTCACGGATGACGACGCGGTCGCCGCCGCGCACCTCGCGGGCCTTGGCCTGGATGCCGAGCCGGCGCGCGGCGCCGACGAGGGCGAGCGCCGCCTCCGGTCCG
>JBQGDU010000143.1:0-1930 GCA_052039245.1 Aeromicrobium sp.
GCAGAGCGCCCTGTGAGGAGAGCACCTGCATCCGGCCGAACAGCGTGCGACCCTCCGCGGGCGTCTCGCTCGCGGTCAGCGATCCCGTCACCTCGATGCTCTCGCCCCGCTCCAGCGTCCCCTCACCGCCGGACACGTCGAGCGTGCCGAGGCCGGGGGAGTGGAAGACGTCGAGGTAGTCGTACGCCGTGCTGCCGGCCGGCACCGCGTAGGCGTCCACCACCACGGTGTACGTCCCGGCGTCCGGGTCCTCGAGCGTGACCGACTCCTCCGAGCCGCCGGTGAGCGACTCGCCGACGGTCGAGCCGTCCGGGCCGAGGACGAGCAGGTCCAGGTCGGCCGAGGGGTCCTCGGGGTTGCCGATGGTGGCGGTCAGACTGGTGGCGCCCTCGGGCACCTCCACCTCGTACGTCTCCTCGGCGCCGTCGGCGATCGTCTTGCGTTCCTCCAGCGCGCTGCCGAGGTCGCCACCGGTGGGCTCGATCGCGACGGGGCCGAAGTCGTTCTCGACGTCCCAGGTCAGCTCCTGGGCCGCACCGGGCGCCACCTGGTCCAGCTCCTGCTCCGCGGGGTCGACCGTCACACCCTGGGCCGCGGCCTTGAGCGTGAACGGGTTGTCCAGGAGCGGGGACGTGCGACGCGACTCGACCTCGATCTCCCACACGCCCGGGATCGGGTCGGCGTAGGAGCGCGAGTTCGGGTTGCAGGCCGCGCGATCGCTGTAGTTGGTGTAGCAGGCCGTGGTCGTCGTGGGGTCGACCGGGACACCGTACGGGTTGATCGCGATGAAGCGCGTCTGCGACCGCGTCGCGATGCCCGACAGGTTCACCTGCAGGGCCTTGGCTCCCTCGGGCACGGTCACGAAGTACGACGTGGTGCCGTTGCGCTGCACCTCTCCGCGGTCCGACGTGGAGAAGTCGGGCTGCTCCAGGTCGGTGCCCTGCACGACCGTCACCATGACGCGGTGGTCGACGACGGGCGTGGACGGGTCGTCGATCTCGACGATGGCCGAGTGCTCACCCTGCTTCTTCGTCGTGGCGGTGACGGCGAGCGAGGCGGCCTTGCCCTTGGCGAGCGAGATGCTCTTGGGCGCTGAGAACGTGCCGTCGTTGCCGACGATCCTCACGCGGTGGTTGACCGCCTTGGCCGCACCCGTGGTGCGCGTGACGTCGACGTCGTACGTCTTGGCCTTCTTGAGCGTGTGACCGCCGTCGTCGGCCGCGCACCGGTTGTGGATGCCCTCGCCGCGATCCGGCGTGGCGAGGAACTCCGACAGCGGCGTGCAGACCGGGGCGTCGGTCGTGTAGTCGTTCGTGTCGGCCTTCTTGCGCAGGAGCTTCCAGGCCTCGGGAACGTCCATGAGGCCCGTGCCCTGGCCGGCGACGGAGACTCCCTTGATCGGCTCGGCGGAGCTGTAGAGGGCGTCGCGCAGACGCTTGGGCGTCACCGGGACCTCCTGGTCGAACGCCGCCGAGAGCAGCAGCGCCGCGCCACCGGCGGCCTGCGGGGACGCCATCGAGGTGCCGTTGAACATCGCGTAGCCGATCGGCAGCTCGTAACCCGCCTCCGGCAGGTCGGGCTGCTTCAGCCACTGCGGGACCGTCGAGACCGCCGATCCGGGAGCGGCGATGTTCGGCTTGAAGCCGCCGTCCTCGCGCGGTCCACGTGAGGAGAACGGGTGCAGGTCCATCGCCTTGGCGACCACGGAGCCGTAGTTGGACCTCCAGGTCTCCTTGGAGACCGACGACGCCACGCTCACGACCTTGGAGGCCACCGACGGGTCGCCGATGGTGTTCAGGCCGGGGCCGGAGTTGCCGGCCGAGATGAAGATCTGGACGCCGTAGTCGTCGATCAGCCGGTCGTACAGCACGGCTCGGGCGTTGTTCCCGTCGTTGAGGGCCGGCAGTCCACCGATGGACATGTTCACGAC
>JBQGDU010000144.1:0-1644 GCA_052039245.1 Aeromicrobium sp.
GGCTGTTGGAGCCAGTCGATCAGGAATGCATGAGCACTCTCATCGCACAGGTGCCCAGATGCCGGACTCTGTGCGATGGCCAGCATCGGGAAACTATCCTCGAGTCATGACGATATCGGCACCGGTGGAGACCCGTGCGGACGAGCGGCCGCTCTCCGTCACGGTCGTGGTCGGCAATCCCAAGCCGCGCTCTCGGACCTGGGACGCAGCGCACCGGGTCGCCCGGGCCGTGGCAGGACCGGAAGGCGTGATCCACGCGCTCGACGTCGTCGACCTCGGGCCGGGGTTGCTCTCCTGGGGTGATCCGAGGGTGGGTCAGGAGGTCGCCCGGCTCGCGGCCGCCGACCTGGCTGTCGTGGCCTCCCCGACCTTCAAGGGCACCTACAGCGGACTGCTCAAGCTCTTCCTGGACCAGGTCGAGACGGGAACCGGCCTGCAGGGCGTGGTCGCGGTGCCCCTGCAGCTGGGTGCCGGTCCGGCCCATGCACTCGCGCCGGAGCTGCACCTGCGGCCCCTGCTCGCCGAGCTGGGCGCCACGACTCCCGCTCCGGGGCTCTACCTGCTCGACTCTGCGCCGTCGCCGGACGCTGCGGAGACCGCCTGGCTCGGACGGTGGGCCGGCGTCGTGCGAGCCGCGGCGGTCCACTCGTGAACGGGCTCTCCGTGGCGCCCGACGTCCTGAGCACCTCGTTCCGCCGAGCCATGGGCCAGGTCGCCGCGGCCGTCTCCGTCGTCACCGTCCTCGACGGTCCGGAGCCCCACGGCACCACGGTCAGCGCCTTCTCCTCGCTGTCCATGGAGCCGCCGATGATGGTGCTGTCCCTCGATCGGTCGTCCCGCCTGCTCTCCCGACTCGCCGCCGGGGCCCGGATCGGCGTCAACGTCCTGGCAGCGGGCCAGGACGACGTGGCCCTGCGCTTCGCCGGGTCGTCGGCGACCCGTTTCCGCGGCATTCCCTGGCAACCTCGCGACGACGCCCCGGCTCTCGCGACGTCCCATGCCTGGATCGCCCTGGACGTGGCCCGGCTGGTCCCGGCCGGCGACCACGTGCTGGTGCTCGGCGACGTCGTGGCGAGCGACGTGACCGACACGGCGCCACTGGTCTACTGGCGGCGCACCTTCGGAACGCACGCCGCCCCGTGAGTCGTGAGGGGCCAGCAGTCACCGGGGATCGTCACGAGGTCGTGCCGGTCGAGTCCTCGATGCTCGAGCCCTCCGCGGGAACTCTCGGGTCCTCGGCGTAGCGGCGCTTGCGTCCCGTGACGTCGTCGACCAGGAACAGCAGCTCGCGCAGCGTGGCGACCTCGTGCTGGTCGAGACGACGGAGCAGCCGGCGCTCCACCTGCTCGAGCGCGGCGTCGGCCTGGTCGCGGAGCGCCTCGCCCTCGGGCGTGATGGTCACGATGTGGCGCCGGCGGTCGCGGGGGTCCCGTGACCGGGCGACGAGCTCACGGCCCTGCAGCTTCTTGAGCGTGAACACCAGGTAGTTCGCGTCCAGGTCGAGGACGTCGCCCAGCTGCTGCTGCGTCATCGGCCCGAAGGTCCGCAGGATGAGCAGGGCGGCGGCCTCGCGCGGCAGCAGGTCCAGGGGTGCGATGGCCTCGGTGATCCAGGCCTCCGCGGCCCGGCCGATGTTCGCCAGCA
>JBQGDU010000145.1:0-4100 GCA_052039245.1 Aeromicrobium sp.
TGGGAGCACCGGGGTGAGTCCCCAGAGTCCCATCAATTGAGGGGAATCTGGGGACGCGAGGGATCAAATGAGGCCCTTCTCCTCCAGCCACTCCTTGGCGGCCGTCGCAGGGGCGGCCTTCTCGTCGCCGTCGACGCGCTCGTTGAGGGCGAGCAGGTCCTCGGTGGTGAGCTCGGCCGAGACGCGGTCGAGCACGTCCTCCACCTCGTCGCTGGCCTTGTCCTCGTTGATGAGCGGCACGACGTTCTGCGCGGCGATCAGGTTCTCCGGGTCCTCCAGCGTGACGAGGTCGTTGGCGACGATCGCCGGAGTCGTCGAGTAGATGTTGGCCACGTCGACGTCGCCGTCCACGAGCGCCTTCACCGTGGCGGGGCCGCCGCTGTCGCTGATCGGCTCGAACTCGACGTCCTCGACGCCGTAGACGTCCTGCAGGCCGGGGACTCCGTAGGAACGGGTCTCGAACTCCGGGTTCCCTCCGACGCGGACCGTGCCGAGCTTGGCGAGGTCACCGATGGAGGTGATGCCCTCGCTCTCGGACAGCTCGCTCGTGACGTTGTAGGAGTCCTTGTTCTCGGCCTGCGCCTCATCAAGGGTCTCGAGCTTCTCCGGCAGGGCGTCGTCGAGGGCCTCGTCGACCTCCTCGGCCGTGGTGGCCGTGGACTCGGTGTCGAAGTACAGCAGCAGGTTGCCGGTGTACTCGGGGATGAGGTCGATCTCCCCGTTCTCGAGGGCCGGGATGTAGGCCTCGCGCGCGCCGATCTGCATCTGCCGCTCGACGGTGACGTCCTCGGCCTCGAGGGCCTGCGCGTAGATCTCGGCGATGACCTCGTTCTCGTTGAACGCGGCGGACCCGACGATGATCGATCCCGAGTCACCCTCGGTCGGGTCGCCGCCGCAGGCCGTGAGCACCAGGGCAGCGGCGGCGGCAGCGGCCGCCGCGCGCACCGAGCGGCTGGTCGTGGTCAGGAACATGGCTCTCCTAGGGGGTGGTGGTGGAGCGTGCGGTGGCGGCACGGGGCCGCCGTGAACGGATCTGTTGAGCAGGCCGGGCGGCCCGTTGGGCGGCCGACTGGGCTGCCGCGAACAGCGCGTCGAGCAGGAGCGCGAGACCCACCACGATGACCGAACCGGCCGCCATCTGGGGGTAGTCGCGGACGGCCTGGCCGTCGAAGATGTAGCGGCCGAGACCACCGCGGGTCACGTAGGCGGCGACGGTCGCCGTGGCCACGACCTGCAGGGTCGTGCTGCGCAGACCGCCGATGATGAGCGGCAGGCCGATCGGCACCTCCACCCGCCACAGGATCTGCCACTCGGTCATCCCCTGCGCCCGCGCGGCGTCGACAGTCTGCGGGTTCACGGACTCGATACCGGAGTAGACGCCCGCCAGCAGCGGTGGGACGGCGAGCAGGACCAGGGCGAGGATGGGTGCGGTGAGACCGATGCCGACCAACAGCGTGAACCACGTCAGGATGCCGAGGGTCGGCAGCGCTCGCAGCGCACCGGTGACACTGATCGCTGTGGTGCGGAAGCGCTTGGTGTGCCCGATGTACAGACCGAGCGGCACCGCCACGGCGGCGGTGACCAGCAACGTCAGACCGGTGTACCCGAGGTGCTCGGCCACCCGGGTGGGCACGCCGCCCGCACCGGACCAGTTCTCGCCGTCGAGCAGCCAGTCGGCGGTGTCGGAGACGACGCTCATCGTCCACCCCCGGCAGCGACGCCGACCGTGGAGGCCGCCTTCCGGGAGCGCCCACCCACCAGTCGACGCCAGGACGTGCCGACCTCACGCCGGTCATCGACCGACCAGGGCATCAGGACCCGGCCGAGCAGCACCAGCAGTCCGTCGAGGGCCAGCGCGAGGATGACGATGGCGATGAGCCCGACGAGGATCTCGGTGGTGAAGTCGCGTCGGTAGCCGCTGGTGAACAGGGAGCCGAGATTGCTGACACCGATCAGCGCACCGACGGTGACCAGGCTGATGGTGCTGACGCTCACGACCCGGATCCCGGCGAGCAGCACCGGCCCGGCGAGCGGCAGCTCCACCAGGAAGCCGCGCTGACCGGAGGAGTACCCGGTGGCGGTCGCCGCGTCGAGGACGGCCGGGGAGACGCTCGTGAACGCGTCCGCGGAGGTGCGCACCATGATCGCGAAGGCGTACACGCTCAGCGCGATGACGACGTTGAGCGGGTCGAGGAAGCCGGTGCCGATGATCCCCGGGAGGAGCACGAACAGGGGCAGCGACGGGATCGTGTAGAGGATGCTGCCGCCGGTGAGCAGGAGACCGCGGAGCCGAGGATGACGGCTGGCGAACCAGCCCACCGGCACCGCCAGCAGGAAGCCGACGACGATCGGGACGAGACTGAGCCAGGTGTGCTGCCAGAACAGCTGCAGCACGACCTCACGGTTGTCCCACGCCCAGGTCACGTGCCGGCGTCCTCGCTGAGCACGCCGGTGGGCCGTCCCGCGCCGTCGACGACCACCTTGCGTCCGCCCCGGTCCTCGACGTGCAGGGCCCGGTCGCCGCGGTCGAGGCCGACGAAGCTGCGCACGAAGTCGTCGGCCGGTCGCGCGAGGATGTCGGCCGGCGAGCCGACCTGCGCCACCTCGCCCCCCTTCTTGAGGATGACCACCTGGTCACCGAGCAGGAAGGCCTCGTCGACGTCGTGGGTGACGAACACGATCGTCTTGCCGAGCTCGCGCTGCAGTCGCAGCAGCTCGGCCTGGAGCTCATCGCGCACGATCGGGTCGACGGCGCCGAACGGCTCGTCCATGAGCAGGATGTTGGGGTCGGCGGCGAGCCCGCGCGCCACGCCGACGCGCTGCTGCTGGCCGCCGGAGAGCTGACCCGGGTACTTGCCGGCGTGCGACTCGTCGAGCCCGACGGTCTGCAGCACCTCCAGCGCTCGCTCGTGAGCCGCTCGCTTGCCGGTCCCGGTGAGCCGCAGGACGGTGGCCACGTTGTCGATCACCTTGCGGTGCGGCAGCAGTCCCGCGTGCTGCATGACGTAGCCGATGCTGCGTCGCAGCTCCACCCGGTCGCGCGTGGCGACGGCCTCGTCGTCGATGAGCACCTGCCCGGACGTCGGCTCGACCATCCGGTTGACCATGCGCAGCAGCGTCGTCTTGCCACATCCGGAGGACCCGACGAAGACGGTGGTGGTGTGCGAGTCAATCGTGAGGTCGAAGTCCCCGACGGCCCGGGTGCCGTCCGGGAACGTCTTCTCGACTGACCGGTACTCGATCATGAGACTCCTTGGCGCACGGACGTGGCGGTCCGCGGGACGTCGGGGGCGGGACGGTCGGGCTGCACGACAGTCTCCACCGCGGACGCGCCCTCGGCAATCGGAAGCCCGGCCCGTCGCCAGGCGCGGATCCCTCCCTCCACGTCGTGGGCTCGCAGCCCGAGCGAGACGAGGGACGCCGCGGCGAGGGAGGAGGTGTACCCCTCGGTGCACAGGACGATCCACTCCCGGTCCCGTGTCGCGAACGGGAGGCTGGCGCCGGAGTCCGGGTGCAGGCGCCACTCGAGGTGGTTGCGCTCGACGACGACGGAGCCGGGTACCTCGCCGTCGGTCGCGCGCTGCCACGCCGGTCGGATGTCGACGACGACCGCGCCGCGGAAGGTGTGCTCGAACGCCTCCACGGGCGTGAGCCGCCGGATGCGCGTGCGGGCGACGTCCAGCAGGTCGTCGACGCTGTCGAACCGCTCGTACCCCACGAAGGTCATGACGCCTGCCGGTGCTCGTGCACCGGGAGAGGCCGACCGTGCGCCGACGCCGGCAGCTCGGCTTCCGGGTCGTCGGTCCAGAGCCGGGCGAGCCTCACGAGGTGCTGATCTCCGGCGGCGTCACGGTCGACGTCGTAGAAGTTCATCCGCTCCAGCGGCGGGGAGTACGCGTGGACGCTGACCGCAGTCTGCGGCTGCACGTTGCGGACGTCGTGGACGTAGTGCTCGCCGAACCCGACGGTGTCGCCCGCGTGTCGAGCGGTGGCGCTCAGCCGGCCTGATCCGGCCGCCCACACGGACTCCTCGAGCGTCCCGGAGACCACGGTGAAGGCGCCGCCGGAGCCGCCGTGGTCGTGCAGCTGGGTGCCCTGCT
>JBQGDU010000146.1:0-2790 GCA_052039245.1 Aeromicrobium sp.
CGCCTGGACCCGCAGGTCCTGCGGTTCCAGACGCTCGACTGAGCACGAGCTCCTGCAGGACCCGGCGGCGTCGGTAGGAGAGCGCCGCGCCGGCGAGCGCGACCGACCACGCCGGCCAGAGCAGGTGGGGGAGCGCGACGAGCGGAAGCTCGGTGAGCTCATCGACGAGCGCGGATCCCCCGTCAGCCACCTGGAGCGCCATCATCCGGCTGGCGGCCATGACCATCGTGGCCACGGCGAGCGCCGGCACGACGGCGAGTCCCACCGGCACTCCTCGTCCGGCGAGACCTGGCACCCACCGCGGGAAGCGCTCGCCCCACGCGCAGACGAGCCCCCAGGTGAGCACCGCGCCGATCACAGAGGCGACGCCGAGCCCGAGGGCCGCCCAGCGGGTCGCGTCGTCGAGCTCCGGAACCACGAAGCCGGGCACCTGCAGGAACATCAACGCTCGGGAGACGCCGTAGGCGAGGGGTGCCCCGATCGCGACGCTCGTCCAACGACGAGTGGTGCGCCGGGCCCGCTCGAGCGCCTCGGTGGGTTCGCGTCGCGGTGGCTCCACGTGGGCCAGCTCCAGCAGCACGGCCACGACGCCTGCCACCGCGAACGCCTGGACCGTCATGCCACCCGACCAGAGCGTGTCGACCACGTGCAGCCGGCCCGTGATCGCCAGGACGGCGAGCATGGGCACGTAACCGAGCATCATGATGACGCTGTGGTCCAGCAGGAGCAGCGCCGGAACCGCACTCGACACCGCGAGAAGGGCGCGTCCGCGGGGCGTGCCTCGTCGGGACGAGAGCGCGGCGACCGAGACCAGCAGCCCGAGCGCTGCCGTGAGCAGCGCGAGATCGGCGATCCCGGAGGACAGCAGGACCATCGATGCGCCGAAGGGATCGTCCGGATCGCGCAGCGGGTGGCGACCAGCGAGGGCGAGCAGGTAGGCGACCCCGAGGGCGCCGGAGGCGAGAAGAACGACCAGGCGGCGCCGGGCGGTCGGTGCGGTGTCCATGACGCGAGCATCGCGCCCGAGTGCCCGCGCTCGCGTCGTCCTCAGGTCGTGACAGGGTCGGCCGCGAGGAGGATCGCTACTCCCGTGTGACCGGTTGACGCAGGATGGTCCGCAGTCTCTGCGGCGCCACGCGACGGGGGTCGTTGAGGTAGATCTCGTGATGGTGGCCGGTCATCCTGCGACCAGACGCCGCGATCTCCTCCTCGTGCAACCGAGTCAGGACGGGCCCCTCGTCGTCATAGGGCCCGACGTGCAACGTCTGGACCGCCGGACCCTCGTGGAGGGTCTCCAGCCGGAGACGGTCGATCGCGGCGAGGTCCTTCTTCGCGGCCACCCGGTCTCGCACCTCCTCGAACAGCCCTGGGAGGATCCAGTCCGGCGTCATGACCATGACGGTCCAGCTCCATCGGTCCTTGTCGCGGCGCCGCGTGAACGCGGCCATGTCGTCGGCCCACCAGAGCGCCTCGAGAGGCATGACGACGTAGTCGCGGTCGAGCTGCTCGCGGCTGGCGAACTTCAGCGCGTACGCGACGGGGTACAGCGTCGCGACGGCCGCGGCGTACTCGGCGGACGTGTTCGGATCGCCGTGGCCGTCGATCATGAGGTACTGCAGGGGCGGGACCTCGATGGTGCGGAACTCACCGGGACGAGCCGCGTAGCAGTCGAGTGAACGTCTCAGGTCGATCTTCGCCGCCACGGCGGATCAGGCCTCGGTGGCCAGCTCGGCCTCGACGCTCACGTCGTCGGCGGAGTCCGCGGTGAGGGTGAGCTCGCCGACGACGCGGCCCGCGGCCTTGACGTCCGGCAGAGCCAGCTCGGCACGGTGCAGCGTCGACTCCGGTCCCCGGGCGACGGCGGAGGTGACCTCGGTCCGCTGGCTGACCTTGGCCACGGACTTGGCGCCGCGGATGCCGGCCAGCACCGCAGCCGCCGCGGGCAGCACCGCGGCGTCGCCGGCGTCGGTGGGCAGGTCCGCGGCGACGGGCCAGGTGCTGCGGTGCACCGATCCCTCCTGCCACCAGGACCACACCTCCTCGGTGACGTACGGCAGGAACGGCGCGAGCAGGCGCAGCTGCACCGAGAGCGCCAGGACGAAGGCGGCGCGGGCGGACTCGCCCTCCGCCGACTCCTGACGTGCCCGCTCCTTGACCAGCTCCAGGTAGTCGTCACAGAAGTCCCAGAAGTACTTCTCGGTGACCTCGAGGGCGGAGGAGTAGTCGTAGTCCGCGAAGTGCCGCGTCGCCTCCTCGACGACGTCACGCAGGCCGGCGAGCATCGCGAGGTCGAGCGGCTGGGTGACGCGGGAGGCGTCGAGGTCGGCCGCGGTGGCGCCGAGACCGTAGTCCTCGGGGGCCGCCAGCACGAACTTGCTCGCGTTGAGCACCTTCATCGCGAGGCGCCGCCCGACCTTCATCTGCGTCTCGTCGAACGGCGAGTCCGCACCGGGACGGGCCAGGGCGGCGCGCCAGCGCACGGCGTCGGCGCCGTACTTGGTGAGGATCTCATCGGGCACGACGACGTTGCCCTTGGACTTGCTCATCTTCTTGCGGTCGGGGTCGACCACGAAGCCGGACAGCGCCGTGTGGGTCCAGGGGACCCGGCCGAACTCCTGGTGCGAGCGCACGACGGTGGAGAACAACCAG
The DNA here is from genome assembly GCA_052039245.1 of Aeromicrobium sp. Classification (GTDB taxonomy): domain Bacteria; phylum Actinomycetota; class Actinomycetes; order Propionibacteriales; family Nocardioidaceae; genus Aeromicrobium. The sequence continues at coordinate 2,650 of JBQGDU010000146.1, forward strand.
GTGCGGATGATGTCGTGGCCCTGGGGCCGCAGGTCCATCGGGAACGTGCGGGAGAACAGGTCCTCGTCGCGCTCCCACCCGCACACGATCTGCGGCGTGAGGGACGACGTCGCCCAGGTGTCCAGCACGTCCGGGTCGGCG
>JBQGDU010000147.1:0-8359 GCA_052039245.1 Aeromicrobium sp.
GACGAGGCCGCCGACGACGACGGCTGGGCCCAGCTCTCCCGCGTGAGCGACCAGATCCGCAACCAGTCCTCGTTCGAGCCGAGCAACTACGGCTACGCCAAGCTCAGCGCGCTGGTCGAGGCCATCGATCTGTTCGAGGTCAAGCGTGACGGCAAGGCTGTGGTCCTGCGGCGTCGACCGACGCGACGTCGAGGGCGGTCCGGCACGAGCTCGTGATCGTCACGACGCGGCTGGACGTCCCCCAGCCCTTCCACGCCGACGCCCTGCTCGACTTCCTCGCGGCGCACGTCGTCCCCGGTGTGGAGTCCGTGACCGGGACCGTTCACGCCCGCTCCCTGGACCTTCCCGGGGGCCCTGGGGTCCTGGAGCTCGACATCGGGCCTCAGCAGGTCGCGATGACGCTCGACGTGGCTCGTGCCGAGGACGAGGTGCCGGCCCTGGCCGCCGTGCGTCACCTCCTCGATCTCGACGTCGACCCGCGTGCGGTCGACGCCCACCTCGGGGCCGACCACGTCCTCGGCCCCCTGGTCGAGGCCTCCCCGGGCGTGCGGGTGCCCGGGAGCGTCGACGGGTACGAGACGGCGGTGCGGACCGTGGTGGGACAGCAGGTCTCCGTCGCCGGCGCCCAGACGGTGATCGGTCGCATCGTCGCCGAGCACGGTGCGCCCGTCCACGGAGACCTCGCGAGGCGGCACGGCCTGACCCACCTGTTCCCGAGGGCCCAGGTCCTGGCCGCGGCCGACCCCTCGGTCTTCTCGATGCCGACGTCGCGCGCGCTGACGGTCGTCACTCTCGCCCGTGCCGTCGCCGACGGAGCAGTGGACCTCACTGGGGCGACGGAGCCGGAGGAGACGCGTCGGGCGCTCCTGGCCCTGCGCGGCATCGGTCCGTGGACGGCGGACTACGCAGCGATGCGCGCCCTGAAGGATCCTGACGTCCTGCTCGAGTCGGACCTGGTGCTGCGGCGCGAGCTCGAGCGTCGTGGCGTCGATCGGACGGTCACCACCCGGTGGAGCCCTTGGCGCTCCTACGCGGGGATGCATCTCTGGCGCTCGGCGGCCCCCGTGCTCACGCTGCGCGACGAGCCCCTCGACACCTGAGGTGCCACTCGGCCCCTGCCACCGCGGGCTCGCCTAGGCTGGAGGCGGCGACCCGAGGACGTCGCCCCGGACCCAAGGAGGCTCGTGCATGGCCACTCGCTGGATGGACTCACCGATCGGTGGTCTACGGCTGCACAGTGCCGCCGGACTGCTCACCCGCGTCGAGTTCGACGCCGAGCCGAACGGCACCCGGGTCGCCGACGACGTGCTGGATCGGACGCAGCACCAGCTCGAGGAGTACTTCGACGGCCGACGTACCGACTTCGACCTGCCGCTGGCCAACGACGGCACCGAGTTCCAGCGCAAGGTCTGGGGCGAGCTGCGCCGCCTGCCGTACGGGGAGACGGTCACGTACGGCCAGATCGCCGAGCGACTCGGCTACCAGCCTGGCATCTCGCGGGCCGTGGGTGCGGCGAACGGCGCCAACCCGCTGCCCGTGGTGGTGCCGTGCCACCGGGTGGTCGGGGCCGACGGGACGCTCACCGGCTATGCCGGGGGCCCGGACCGCAAGCGCATCCTGCTCGAGCTCGAACGGCCCGGACTGTTCTGACTCGTCCCGTACCCATCCACCCGAAGGGCGCCTCGCAGCACTGCTGCGAGGCGCCCTTGGTTCGTGCTCAGGAGGAGAAGAACGACGTCACCCCTTGACACGCAGGAAAACCTGCGTCAAGGTTCATATGTGCAGGAAAAACCTGCGGATGGAGGCACTCATGAGCGGGCTGTACCAGCGGGTGCGCGACTTCGACGGCAAGCTCACGGACGTCGAGCAGGACGTCGTCGCAGCCATCGTCGAGGCCGCCGGTGATGCGGCGTTCCTCTCCGCAGCCGAGATCGCCCGCCGGGCCTCGGTGCACGAGACGACCGTGACGCGACTGGCCCGCAAGCTCGGGTACGACGGATACCGCGAGCTGCGGGCCGACGCACGGGCGCCCCGCGAGGACGGGATGTCGGTCCGGGCACGATCACGAGGTGACGTGGGACAGCTGCTCTCCGGCTACCTGCGCGACGAGGCCGAGGCGCTGCTTCGAGCTTCGGACCTCATGCAGCAGGAGCAGCTGGACGAGATCGCCGACCTGGTGATCGGGGCCCGTCGGGTCTACGTGGCCGGCAACGAGACCTTGATGGTCCGGCTGGTCGAGATCCTGTGGCGATTCGGGATCGACGCGCGAGCACTGTCCGACAGCGACCGCACGATGTCGTCGCGACTGATCGGCGTCAACGACCAGGACGTCATCTTCGCCTGCGGTGTCCGGCCGCTCGATCCAGCCCTCGCGCTGCTCGTCCAGTCGGCAGAGCAGCGCGGCGCCAAGGTCGTGATCCTCGCCGACACGCCTGGGCAGAGCCTCGCCCTCGACCCCGTCGTCCACGTCACGGCGCTGCGGGGCGCCGACGACGCCTTCCGCACTCTCGTCGTTCCGATCGCCTTCTGCTACGCGCTCGAGGTCACGATCTACAGCCGTCACACCGGGATCGCCGAGACCTCCCTGTCGGAGCTGGACGACATCGAGGACATGTTGCGCACCCGATTCACGTAACCGCGCTGTTCACCACCGGACGCGCATGAAGGACGGCAGACCGCTCAGGTCCTGCTGCATCACCGAATGGAGGAAGTGTGACTTCACGCCGTGTCGTGATGTCGTGGCCCGATCTCGACATCAGCACCCATTTCGATCTCGACGACGAGGCGAATCCCGAGCTCACGTCGGAGTTCTGGGACGCCCTGCCCTTCGAGACGGTCCAGGAGCACGGAGCGGTCACGGGACCCCTCATCTACTGCTGGGTCCCGATCGTCAGCACTGCTGAGGTGCAGAGCCAGAACAGTCACCTCACCGCACCCGACGGTCGAGTCAGCTACTCCCAGTTCACCGGCAACAAGGTGATCATCAAGTTCGGCCCACTCACCGAGGACATCAAGGCTCCCGTGCTGGGACTCGTGCCGAGCGAGGAGATCCAGAAGATCGCCGAAGTCGGCAAGACCGTGTGGCACAGCTATCACGAGGACAAGCGGATCATCCGCGTCGAGTTCAGGAAGGCTGACCAGTGAGCACCAGCATCGAGGGCCTGACCGAACGTCTGCATCGTGAGATCGAGGCGATCTGGCGGGCCGAGCCCGATGAGATGAAGGTCGCGAGGTTCGGGATGCTGCCGAACCGGGCTGGTTCCTACGACCAGCACTGGACCACGTGGGAGTTCGCGAACGGCATGATCCGCGACTTCTCGATGTACACGATGTATCCGATGTATCGCTGGGCGCGCGGTGACGACGTCAGCCTCGAGGTCATCAACCAGCTGATCCAGGTCATCCACCCGCCCTACTGCGAGTACCTCAGGTACTCCGGCTGTCTGACCCTGTCCGACCTCGAGCGCGATCTGCGAGCACTGCTGCCGTCGCTGGAGGACAAGCAGGACTTCCTCGACCTGTACCGGTTGCTGCTGCTCTACGCCAACAAGCTGGCGGCTTGGGCCTACCACTACTTCCCGTGGGAGCTCGGCGTGATGTTCCCGCAGCAGACCCGCGAGGACCTGGTCCACAAGCTCGCCCTGATCGACGCGGCTCCGCCACGCGAGACCTACTGACCCATCGGTCGTCGGTCCCACGTGACGACGGCCCCGAGGACTGCCCAGGAGATGACGATGAGAAGAACAGGTGTCGCGGCGCTCGCCGCGCTGCTGCCGCTGCTGGCGATGGCAGGTTGTGCCAATCCGGAGGACGGCCAGGGCGCGGCGCAGCCAGAGAGCGCCGAGCTGATCGCAGGAGTCGAGGAGGACGAGGAGATCGCCGGCCTCCTGCCGGACGACGTCCGCTCCCGGGGCATCGTCGCTGCGATCAACCCGGACTCCGTCCCCATCAAGTTCGTCGACTCCGACGGTGAGATGGCGGGTCTCTCCCCGGATCTCCTACGAGCTGCGGCCAAGGTCCTGGGGACCGAGGTGACCTTCCAACGGGGCACCTTCGACGCGCTCCAACCCGGGCTCGAGGCGAAACGCTACGACCTGATCGCCTCGATCGGAGACTTCGCCGAGCGACAGGACGCAGCGGACTTCATCGACTACATGCGTGCGGGGACGGCGATCCTGGCCACGCACGACCTCGACCGGGACGACGTGACGATCGATGAGCTGTGCGGGCTGAGCGTCGGATTCTCCCGCGGCACTGCCCAGCAGACCACGCTTGAGCAGATGGTCCGCCAGTGCGAGGAGAACGGTGAGGCACCGTTGGAGATCCGCGGGTACCAGGACTCCGGTGCCGGGATCCTCGCGGTCAAGAGCGGTCAGGACGATGCCTACTGGGGGGACTCGCCACCGGTGGTCTACAACGCCGAGCGGGAGCCGGACCTGTACAAGGTGATCTACAACCGGACGGACATCATCTTCGGCATCGGCGTGCACAAGGACAACACCGAGCTGCGGGACGCCGTTCAGGCCGCCGTCCTCGCCCTCGTCGACAGCGGTGTCTATGAGGAGCTGCTCGCCCTCTGGGGTCAGCAGGAGAACTCCCTACCTGAGATTCCGATCAACGCCGGCATCAGTGAGGTGGACTGATGGCCGGGCGCTCTCGCGCGGCGCAGGAGGGGTCCACCGTCGACGGGTTGTCGGGTCAGCAGCTCGCCGCACTGCCCATCGGTCGACGATTCGGAGTCGGGCAGTGGGCGACGATCGTGCTCGCCGTCTACGCGAGCCTGGTCATGATCCAGCTCTTCGTGTTCAACGAGAACTGGAACTGGCCGGTCGTCGGGTCCTACCTCTTCAGCCGGGTCGTGATGCAGGGCCTGGTGAACACCATCTATCTCACCGTGCTGACCACCGCACTGGGCTTGGTGCTCGGCATCGTGACCGCCTGGTGTCGGATGTCCGACTTCGTGGTGCTGCGCGTCCTCGCCGTGCTCTACATCTGGGTCATGCGCGCCATGCCACCCCTGGTGATGCTCCTCGTGGTCTTCTTCTTCGGGGCCTTGGTGCCCACCCTCGGCATCGGGGTGCCGTTCGGGCCGACGTTCCTCAGCATGCCCACGAACGACGTGATCACCCGCTTCAGCGCGGCGGTGATCGGGCTGGCGATCTACCTGGGGGCCTACTCGGCCGAGATCATCCGGGCTGGGGTGAACTCCCTGCCCACAGGTCAGATCGAGGCGTGCAAGGCGTTCGGGCTTCCCCCGGTCGCCGGGTACACCAAGATCCTCGGCCCCCAGGTGGTTCGGGTGATCACCCCAGCCATGGCCAACGAGGTCATCACGATCTTCAAGAGCACGGCCTTGGTCTCGGTCATCGGCTACGCAGAGCTTCTGACCACGGTGCAGACGATCTACGCCAAGAACTTCGAGACGATCCCGTTGCTGACGGTCGCGGTGATCTGGTACCTCGCGCTGACGAGCATCGCGATGGTCGGACAGTCCAGGCTCGAGAAGCGCCTCAACCGGGGCTTCACACGACGGAGCCCGGCGGAGCAGAAGGTGCTCTCGGGTGAGGAAGCGGGAGTGAATCGATGACCCAACCCCCCTTGCTGCAGCTGATCGACGTCGGGAAGAGATTCGGGAGCCTACGGGCGGTTCAAGGCGTCAGTCTCGACATCGAGCCCGGAACGGTCACCTGCATCGTGGGTCCGTCGGGCTCGGGCAAGAGCACCCTGCTGCGGACCATCAACATGCTCGAGACGCTCGATGAGGGGGCCGTCCTCGTCGAGGGGCGGATGATCGGTCACGAGGTGCGCGGGGGTCGACGCATCCCTGTCTCCAGCTCCGTCGGCCGCCGACAGACGCTGAACTTCGGGATGGTCTTCCAGCACTTCAACCTGTTCCCGAACTACACGGCTCTGGGCAACGTGACCATCGCCCCGATGCTGGTCAGGGGTGCGCGTCGGTCCGAGGTCGAGACCGAGGCGCGCGAGCTCCTGACGCAGGTGGGCCTGAGTGATCGTGCCGACCACTACCCGAACGAGCTGTCAGGCGGGCAGCAGCAGCGGGTGGCCATCGCCCGCGCCCTGGCGATGAAGCCGAAGGTCCTGCTGTTCGACGAGCCGACCAGTGCTCTGGACCCCGAGCTCGTCGGCGAGGTCCTGAGCGTGATGCGTGGGCTCGCCGAACGTGGCAACACCATGGTGGTGGTGACTCACGAGATGCGCTTCGCCGCCGAGGTCGCCGATGAGCTGGTGATGATGGATGCGGGCCGTATCGTCGAGCAGGGGCCTCCCGGCAGAGTCATGCGGCATCCCACGACCGACCGTGCGAAGAAGTTCTTCGGATCCTTCAATGCCGACCCTGCGACTTCCTGAGCGGCGGGACGCTTTCGCGCCGCTCGTCGAATGCACGCGGGGGTCCGTCGTCGAGAGCTTGCACCACGGCGCGCTGGCGGTGCACTCGATGCGGCGCGGTCCCGGTCTGACGTTGGGTGACGTGCATCGGGCGATCTACCCACGATCGACGCTCAAGCCGTTCCAGAGCGTGGCGATGGTGCGGGCCGGACTGGACCTGCCCGAGGATCTGTTGGCCCTGAGCGCTGCGAGCCACTCCGGGGCTCGAGCCCATCGAGACGGTGCGAGAAGAATCCTGCAGCAGCACGGGTTGAGGTCGGCGGATCTGCGCAACGCCGCGGATCTGCCCTACGGTGCGGAGGATCGAGAGGCGTATTTGCGTGCCGGCGGAGTTCGCTCACGCCTGGTGCAGAACTGTTCCGGCAAGCACGCGGCCATGCTCGCGACCTGCGTGGTCAACGGCTGGCCTCTGCACGACTACCTCCACACCGAGCACCCCCTGCAGCAGCACGTCCTCCGGACGCTGGGTGAGTTCCTCGGTGAGCCCGCCGGACCGGTGACGGTCGACGGATGCGGCAGTCCGTTGCCGCCGTACCCGCTCGCGGCCGTGGCGCAAGGATTCGCCCGGCTGGTCGGACCACGGGCCGACGAGCCCGAGAGGGCCGTCGTGGCAGCCATGCGTGCGCACCCGCATCTGGTGGCCGGCGAGGGCAGGGACGTCACCGCCCTCATGCGGGCCTTCCCGAGCATCGTGGTGAAGGACGGCGCGGAAGCGGTTCAGCTTCTTGGGCTGGCCGGCTCGGGCGTCGCCGTCGCGATCAAGATCGCGGACGGGAGCGACCGCGCTCTGCTGCCCCTGTCGATGAGGCTGCTGCGAACACTCGGGGTCGCAGGCGGGGGGACGGCGGGCCCGACTCCCGCCCCCGTGCGTGGCGGCGGCCGGTCTGTCGGCGTTTTGCGGGTGACGTCCACCCTCGAGGATGCCCTGTCCGAGGGGGGCGCTGGAGTCTGATGAGGGGATGGGGCCCACTGCTGAGACCGAGACGAGGAGCGGCGGGCCGGAGGTCCGCCACCGAGATGTGGGCGGACGTCTGTCCTCGAGGTCGCTTTCGTTGACTCAGACCTCCTTGGCGAAGACCACTCGGTTCTCGGTGTACCTGCCGATCGAGCTGTCGTAGGCACCGGTGCAGGTGATGAGACGGATCTCGGAGTCCTCGGTCTCGCCGTAGACGTCGTCGGTGGGGAAGTCCTCGTTCTGGGGGCCGTCTCGCACCTCGTCGACGCGATAGGTGTGCGTCGTGCCGTCGGCGGTGTCGACACTGAACTCCTGACCGGGCTGGAGCTCGGTGAGTCGAGCGAACACGGCCGGGCCCTCTCGCGAGTCGACGTGACCGGCGAGCACCGTCGGGTACGTCTCCCCGGGCTTGCCGCCGCCGGTGAACCAGCCGACGCGGTCGTGGTCCTCGGGCACCTCGAGCTCACCGTTCTCCTCGTTGATGCCGAGATCGATCAGCTGCTCGTCGAGCTCGATCGACGGGACCTCGAGCCGCTCCGGTGGACTGGGGTCACCGGACGTGGAGGAGAAGTTCGGGGCGCTGAAGGTCGACGACGCGGACGGCTCGGGTGCTGGCGCGGGCTCGTCCTGCCCGCCGCACCCCGCGAGGAGTGCGACGAGCAGGACGATCGGCGCGAGGCGAGAGCCGTCAGGCACTGTGGCGACGACGCAGCGCCACGGCGCCCGCAGCACCGGCAGCACCGATGGTGAAGGCGGCCATCAGGCCGAGCGGCAGGGTGGAGGCGGAGCCACCGTCGCCGGTGCGCACACCGCCGGTCGGCACCCGTCGCTCCGACTCCTCGTCGGCGGCGTCGTCGCCACCACCCGGAGCACCGGGGGCGTCGTCGCCCTCGTTCAACGCATCGAGGATCTCCTGGCTGAAGACCAGCTGGCCGCGGATCGCACCGGGGACAGCGTCCGTCGTGTGGGTGTCGGCGGAGAACGCCTCGGCCTCGA
>JBQGDU010000148.1:0-3162 GCA_052039245.1 Aeromicrobium sp.
CGGGTCAAGGTCGTCGGATCGATCCTGCGCGGTGCGCAGATGATCCCCGTGTACCGATCGACGTCCGGGGCCGTCGACTCGTTGCGCGCGGCAGTGGAGGCCGTCGAGTCCGGACAGGTCGTGACGATCTACCCGGAGGGCACGATCACCCGTGACCCGGCGGCCTGGCCGATGTCCGGGCGCACCGGGGCGGTACGTGTCGCGCTGGAGTCCGGCGTGCCCCTCGTGCCGCTCGCCCAGTGGGGCGCTCAGGAGATCCTCTGGCCCTACTCCAAGCGGCCGAGGCTCCTGCCCCGCAAGACCATCCACGTCCACGTCGGCGAGCCGCTCGACCTCTCCGACCTGCGTGACGGCGACGTCACCGAGGAGAAGGTCGTGGCGGCCACCGGACGGCTCATGGATACCCTCACCGCCATGGTGGCCGACATCCGAGGTGAGCTCCCCACGGGTCCTCGCATCGACGTTCACACCCTCGCCAAGCCACGCACCACCTACGACGACTCGGAGAAGTGATGACGACTGCGGCCGTGATGGGTGCCGGCTCGTGGGGGACGGCGTTCGCGCTCGTCCTCGCCGACGCCGGCAACGACGTGCGCCTCTGGGGACGCCGAGCCGAGCTGTGCGAGGCGATCAACGCCACCCACCAGAACCCGGACTACCTGCCGGACATCGACCTCCCGCAGAGCATCCGCGCCACCGCGGACCCCGCGGAGGCACTGGACGACGCCGACGTCGTCGTGCTGGCCGTGCCGTCGCAGCAGCTCCGGGGCAATCTCGGCGAGTGGGGCGAGCACATCAAGGACACCGCCGTCCTGGTGAGCCTCATGAAGGGTGTCGAGCTCGGCACCCACAAGCGGATGAGCGAGGTCATCGCCGAGATCACCGGCGCCGGCCCGGAGCGCATCGCGGTGGTCAGCGGACCGAACCTCGCCAAGGAGATCGCGCGCCGTGAACCCGCGGCGAGCGTCGTGGCCTGTGCGGACGTCGCCGTCGCGGAGCAGCTGCAGAAGCTGTGCCACTCCGAGGCGTTCCGGCCGTACACGATCACCGACGTGATCGGCGCCGAGCTCGGCGGCACCACCAAGAACATCATCGGACTCGCCGTGGGCGTGTGTCAGGGACTCGGGTTCGGTGACAACACGAAGGCATCCGTCATCACGCGCGGACTCGCCGAGACGGCTCGTCTCGGTCAGGCCATCGGTGCCGATCCGATCACCTTCTCCGGGCTCGCCGGCATGGGTGACCTCGTGGCCACCTGCTCGTCCCCGCTGTCACGCAACCGCACATTCGGAGAGAAGCTCGGGCAGGGCATGACGGTGGACGAGGTGACCGCCCAGACCCGCCAGGTGGCCGAGGGCGTCAAGTCCTGCCAGTCGGTGGCCGAGCTCGCCGCCCTGCACGGGGTGGAGATGCCGATCGTCGACCACGTCGCCGCCCTGATCGCCGGAGAGATGGACCCTGACCAGCTCGTCAAGGCACTCATCTCCCGCCAGGCACGTCCCGAGGTCCGCTGACCTCAGCGGCTGATCGAGCGGCTGATGTCCAGCCAGAGGTCCTCGACGTCCTCGATGCCCACCGACAGTCGGACGAGGTTGTCCGGGACGAGCTTCGGCTCGAGCGGATGGCGGCGTCGGCGCTCCCACGTGGACTCGACGCCGCCCAGGCTCGTCGCGTGGGCGATGACGTCGCTCTTGGTGGTGACGCGGGTGGCGGCCTTGGCGCCAGCCTCCACCTCGAACGAGACGATCGTCCCCCAGCCGGGGTAGCGGACCGCCGTGACGCCGTCGAGACCGCCGAGCCGTTCGGCGATCTCCCGGGCGTTGGCCTCGGCGCGATCGAGCCGCACGTGGAGCGTGCGGAGGCCGCGGGTCGCCAGCCAGCACTCCAGGGCGCCGGGCGTCCCGCCGGTGCTGGTGCGGCGCTTCTCGACTGCCTTGTAGCCCCGCTCCTGGTTCGTGACGACGGCGCCGAGCAGCACGTCGCTGTGGCCGGCGATGAGCTTGGAGGCGGAGTGGACCACGAAGTCGGCGCCCATCTCCAGCGGCTTCTGGCGCAGGGGCGTGGCGAAGGTGTTGTCCACGGCGACCGCCGTCCCGCGGCGGGCCGCCACCTTGGCGATCGCGGGGATGTCGGAGATGTCGAGCATCGGGTTGGTGGGCGACTCCAGCCAGACCAGCGCGGCGTCCTCGGCGGCGTTGAGCACGCCGGTGGTGTTGGTGACGTCCACCAGACGCAGCTCGACGTCCTTGCGGCGTGCTCGCTGCTGCAGCTGGTCGAGCGTTCCGGAGTAGGCGTGCTCCGGCGCGACCACGACGCCGCCGTGGGGGACGAGGTCGAGCACGGCGGTGGTGGCGGCCATGCCCGACGCGAACGCGAGCGCCCGTCCACCCTCGAGCGCGCCCAGCACCTCCTCGAAGGGAAGCCAGGCCGGATTGCCCTGCCGGGAGTAGTCCGGGCCGTCGCCGGGGACGAGCGCGGTGGCGAGCGTCAACGGTGCGTTGAGGGGCGCTCCGGGCTTCCTGGCGGGTCGTCCCGCTCCGACGGCGATGGTCGAGGGAGAGAGGTCCGGTCCACGCATGCTGCCATTGTGCCGAAGCCGATACAGTGCTCGGCGATGAGCCCCTCCACCTCCGGTCCTGCGGGACGACAGCGCCTGGCCGTCATCTTCGGCGGGCAGTCCAGTGAGCATCAGGTGTCCTGCGCGACGGCCCGCAACGTCGTCGCCGTCATCGACCGGGAGGTGTGGGACGTCGTGACCGTCGGCATCGCCCAGGACGGCCGGTGGGTGCACGATCCGATGGCGTGGGACGACGTCCCGGCAGGGACGCTCCCGTCCGTCGACGCCGACCTCCCCACCTTCTCGTGGGACGAGCTGCGCGACGTCGACGTGGCCTTCCCGTTGCTGCACGGCCCCTGGGGCGAGGACGGCACCGTCCAGGGCCTGCTCGAGATGGCCGGCGTGCGGTACGTCGGCGCAGGGGTGCTGGCCAGCTCGGTGGGCATGGACAAGCCCTTCACCAAGACCGTGTTCTCCGCAGGCGGCCTGCCGCAGGTGCCGCACGTGACCATCCGCCCCGGCCAGTGGGAGCACGACCGCGACAAGGTCGTCGCGCGTGTCCGAGCCCTCGGCCTCCCGGTCTTCGTCAAGCCGGCGCGGGCCGG
>JBQGDU010000149.1:0-2026 GCA_052039245.1 Aeromicrobium sp.
CGTCCTTGCGCATCCGGGCATCGAGCCGGAGGCTGACGGCGGCCGCGACGATCCCGAGGAGCCCGAGCAGCGCGAGCGGCACGGACCCGAACAGCACGTCGTCACCGGAGCCGATGACGGAGGCGGTGAGCGCGGCGCCGCCCACGAGGCCGCCGATCATGCCCACCGTCAGCAGCTGGGTGCGCGGCTCGGTGCTGCTCCACGAGTGGAACGCCAGAGCCGCGGCGATGACCGCGGCGGCGACGACGGCGATCGTCGCCGCCGTCAGCGCGAAGCCGCTCCAGGTGGGCTCGACCACCCGGTCGATGACGAGCAGGGCGAGCACGACGGCTTCGGCGACGGAGACCAGGATCGAGCGGAAGACCATGCGAGGACCCTATCCGCGGGCGGGCGTCAGCTCGCCGCGAGGGCGCGGAGCGCGGAGGTGAACAGCCCGAGGCCGTCCGTCCCGGGTCCGCACAGGTCCTCGACGGCGTGCTCGGGGTGCGGCATGAGGCCCACGACGTTGCCACGCTCGTTGGCGACCCCGGCGATGTCGGCGATCGAGCCGTTGGGATTGACACCGACGTAGCGGAAGACGACCCGGCCCTCGCCCTCCAGCCGCTCGATCGTCGCCGGGTCGGCGACGAAGCCGCCCTCGCCGTTCTTCAGCGGGACGGTGATCTCCTGGCCCTGCTCGAAGTCGCGCGTCCAGGCGGTCTCGGCGTTCTCGACGCGCAGCACCTGGTCGCGGCAGACGAAGGTGCGGTGGTCGTTGCGGATGAGCGCGCCCGGCAGCAGGTGCGACTCGCAGAGGATCTGGAATCCGTTGCAGATGCCGAGCACCGGGAGACCGCCCTGGGCTGCCGCGATCACCTCGGTCATCACCGGAGCGAAGCGGGCGATGGCACCGCAGCGCAGGTAGTCGCCGTAGGAGAAGCCCCCGGGCAGGACCACCGCGTCGACGCCGGCCAGGTCGTGGTCGCCGTGCCACAGCGCGACCGGCTCGCCGCCGGCGAGCCGGACGGCGCGTTGCGCATCGACATCGTCCCGCGAACCGGGGAAGGTGACCACACCGACCCTCATGCGCTCTCCTCGACACGCACCGCGTAGTCCTCGATGACCGGGTTGGACAGCAGCGTCGCCGCGATCCGCTCGACCTCCCGCAGCGTCGCGGGCTCGGTGTCGGCCACCTCCAGCTCGAAGCGCTTGCCCTGGCGGACGTCGCTCACGCCGGTGAAGCCGAGACGCGGCAGCGCACCGTGCACCGCCTTGCCCTGCGGGTCGAGGATCTCGGGCTTGGGCATGACGTCGACGATCACGCGGACCACGGGCACTCCTGAAGAAGGTCGGGCGGAGACGAGGTCATCCTATCGGCGTCCGTCGCCGCGTCATGTTCGGGCGGCTCGATGCTCTGCACGGGCAGCAGATCATCCCGAGGAGAGACATGAGAACCATCCGCACCTACGCTGCCGCATCGTCGGGCGCCGCCATCCTGGCGCTCACGAGCATCATCGCCGCCGCACCCCCGGCAGCAGCCCACACGCCCACCTTCAGCGCCTCGTGCGACGGCGTCAGCCTGCGGGGCACGGCCTACGACGCGGGCCAGGCCAACCGCTGGAGCGTCACGATCGACGGGCAGACCCAGACCGGGACCTTCGGGGTCTCCTTCGCACAGACCTTCCCGGTGCCGCAAGGCGGAGCGACCACGACCTGGTCCGCCACCATCGAGGGCCACGACGGGAGGTACCGCGGCGAGCAGGCCGGCACCGTCGGGCCCTGCGGTGAGAAGCCGCGCCCTCCGCAGCCGAAGGACGAGTCCCGCGAGCGCGAGCGCGAGCAGGTGCGCTGTGAGGACCGGATCATCGACACGGTGCGTGAGCAGAGCACCCGCTCCACGACCTTCGACCTCTCGTCGTGGACCTGGACACCGACGGACTGGACGGACTGGACCCCGAACGGCACCGTCTCGCGACCGGCGGCGGTCGAGGACTGCGCCGACGGCCCCAAGCCGCCTGTGGTGCAGGAGGTGGAGAGCTCGACGGCA
>JBQGDU010000150.1:0-8562 GCA_052039245.1 Aeromicrobium sp.
GCCATCGGGCCACACGTGGTCCCCGAGCTGGGCGTTGTACGCACTGTGACCACCGACGATGTCGTCGCTGTGGAACGTCATCCTCGAGACGGTCGCCTTGCGGACATCGCACCGGAAGGTGAATCGGTCGTCGCCGCCGTAGTACTCGTCGTTGTACTCGACACTCGTCACGCTGCAGTTCTCGTAGCCGGGAAGACTGTCGTACCCGTACTCGCGCATCACCGCGCCGGAGCGGATCCTCAGCTGACGCTCCTGGACCACCTTCCACGTTTGATACTTCACGGTGCTCGTGACCTTGTACCGGCCCGCCTTGAGCTTGGTCGATCTCTTGTTCCGCGCAAGGTACTTGCCCTTGCGCTTGACGGAGATGCGCTTGTCGGTGATCTTGACGTTGCCGCTGGCCGAGGCGGACGGCTTGACCGTGACGCTCTTCTTGTACGGGGCCGTCTTGGTCGCGATCTTCTTCACCGTCAACCGATTCGCAGCATGAGCCGGTGCAGCGAGCAGCAGTGACATGGCGACTGCGCCCACCAGCACGCCCACAAGAACCTTCACGCGCATGAGACGTCCTCCCCGATGCTTGCGCCCGCCCTGGGCACCGCCGTCAGGCTAGGCAGCGCCTGCCGCTTCCACCGCCGAAACGAGCCGAACAGCGGGAAAACCATCCCTTCAGGCCACGTGGCGATGATCCGAACGAACTCCTTGAGCTGTCACCGCGCTCCACCCTTGGGAGCCGTGGCGTCCATGGCGGCCGACAGCGCCGGCCCCACGCGGGCGAGTGGTGGCGGGTTCTCCCGGTCGACGACGACGCTCGGTCGCAGGGGCCAACGCGCGAGCAGCTCGTTGCGCAGCCCGACGCCGCGCAGGTTCCTGACCACGGTCGCGGCGAACGCCGGGACGAGCAGCACCACCCCGATGCCCAGGACGAGCAGGAAGGAGGGGGCGAGGTCGGCGTAGACGTCGGCCGCACCGCCGTACGTCCCACCCGCCTGCCCTGCACCGATCCGTCCGAGTGCGAGTCCCGTCGTGCCGAGACAGACGCACGCCCCCGAAGCGGCGGCCATGGCCTGGGCGAGGTGCGGCGCTCCTCTGCCCAGGTAGCGCTCGATGAGCCGGGCCGGCGGGCGGTCGGCGTCGGGATCGGCGAGCGCATGGCGGAGGAACGACCTCTCACGCAGGTGGGCGAGGCCCTCCACGACGGTGCCCAGGAGGCAGAGGAGCAGACCGACGACCATGAGGACCGCCACGATCGTGACCCCGAAGTCGACGCGGGCCTCGCCCTCCTCGCTCAGCAACGCCCGGGGGCCGGCCTGCCCTCCCGGCCACCTCTGGGCGTCGGGATGGGTGATGAGCAGGACGACGTACAGCAGCCCCACCGAGGCCACGACGAGCAGCGTCCCGAGATGGGTGATCAAGGTCCCGAGCCGGATGCGGCCGAGCTGTCCCGGACCACCCGACTCATGGGCCAGGAAGGCGCGGGCGCGGGCCCACGCCGCCTTCTCGTCCGACGTCGTCCACCACGAGGCGATGCGTTCCTTGCGCTCGCGGTGGGCGGGTCGGAAGGTCCGGTGCACCGCCACCGCCGCTGCAGTGAAGACGGCCGTGGCGGTGAGCCCGACGAGCAGAACCAGCCACCCCTCCGGGAACGGGTCGAAGAGGATGACGAAGAACCCGATCACGACCACGAGAGCGAGGCAGGCCGCGTGGAACCCGGCGAAGATCAACAGCCCCCAGCCCGGCGTGGAGGTGACGCGCTCGACCTGGTCGGGCGCGGGCACGGCGGAGCGCGGCGCGCCGGCGCGAGCGGCCGCGTCGACCGCACGGGAGACGGCCACGTCGCGATGCAGGAGAGCGACGCACACGGCGAGCCCGGCGAGCCACGCGAAGCCGCTGATCGGGGCGAGGCTGAATCGGGCGAACTGGTCGATCGCGCGGTTCAGCTCCGGGGACGGCAGCAGGTACTCCTCGGCCGTCAGACCGAGGACCAGGATGGCCCCGAAGAGACCGAGGATCCCCACCAGGAACGGCGTGAGCGTCGCCACGACGCTCATCGACAGCTCCGCCGATCTTCCCACCGGGTAGTCGCGCCAGTGCGGTGTCCCGTCCTGCGGGTCGGCGAGATGGGGGTCGGCCGGGCTCACCGGAGAAACCTAGCCCACGAGATGCCCTAGGGTCGGACCATGACCACTCGGGGGAGCGGACAGGGTCGTGCCGGCGACCGCGGCACCACGACGAGCCGGGCGACCCGCGCCGGCGCGGGGTGGGGACGGGGGGTAGCGCTCGCGGCGGGCCTGCTCGTCGCGACTCTCCCGCCGGCCCAGCCGGCGGCCGCACACCGCGGCGAGCTCGCGTTCGGGACGCCTCCCTGCGTGACGCCGGGGGAGGTCACGGCCGAGGAGGAGCTGCTCGCCGAGGAAGTGCCGACCCGCCTGCTGCGCGAGAGCCGCCTCGGCCGGCTCGCCACGACCTTCGACGTCTCGCTGTGCGCGTTCGGCTCCGCGAGGCAGGCGCGCTGGTTCGTCGAGAAGTGGTCGGCCGTGCTCTGGCGCGCCGGCATCGAGGACGCCCGGTCCGTCGCGGAGCGGGGAGCTCCCGATGCCGACGACCGCCCGCTCTACTGGGCCCGTCTGTCGATGACGTCCGCCGTGCGGCAGTGGGCACGGCACCGCGACGTGCCGCGGCAGGAGGCCGCCGCACTCATCGCCACGATCGACCGGGTCTCCCGGGGCCAGGACGACGTCAGCACCGGCCGGACCGGCGAGCCCGTCGTCCTGCTCACCGGGTTCGACCCGTTCTTCCTCCCCGACGAGCCGCGCACCGCCAACCCTTCGGGCGCCGTGGCCCTCGCCCTCGACGGCACCACCGTGCGGGGGCCGAACGGGCCGGTCCGCGTCGAGACGATGCTGTTCCCCGTGCGCTGGCGCGACTTCGGCGACGGCATGGTCGAGAAGGCACTGGAACCGGTGCTCGACGGCCGCCACCGACCGGAGCTCGTGTTCACGATCAGCCAGGGTCGCGTCGGGCAGTTCGACCTCGAGGCGGTCAACGGAGCCTGGCGAGGAGGCACGATCGACAACGAGGCGGCGTGCCACCAGGGGATCGCGCCGATCGCCGAGGGGCTGCCGAGCGTCGACCCCCAACCTCAGTGGACACGGTCCACCCTGCCGCGACGGGCGATGGTCGATGCCGGGACGGGACCGTTCGACGTGCTGGATCGCTCTGTCGTGGTCGAGGTCCCTGGCGAGGCTCCCGTCCCGCCCACGCGGACCGAGTGCCCGGCCGTCGCCGAGGACAACGCAGGCAACGAGCGGCCGGACGGGCCCAGCGTGGGGTCGCAGGCCAGGTCGGGCGCCGGCGGCAACTACCTCTCCAACGAGGTGGCCTACCGCGCCACGCTGCTGCGTGATGCGCTCGGGCTCGAGGACCTCCCCGTCGGACACGTGCACACCCCGGTGCTGGAGGGCGTCGGCGCCACGGAGTCGGCGCTCAGCAACCCGGAGTTCGTGCAGAACCGGCGGGCCATCATCTCCCAGACCACCCGGCTGCTGGAGGCAGCGCTCGCGGCGTCGGCCGACTGACCGGACCTCAGAGGTATCGCTCGAACCACTGCACGAAGAGGTCCCGCGCCACGAGTGCGCCGAGGGAGAGGGTGCCCAGCCCTCCCCCGGTCACGTGCTCCTGGCCCGGGAGCTCGACGTACTGGGTGCGCGTGCCGGCCGCACGCGACTGCTCGGCGAATCGGCGCACCGGTCCGGGCAGGATCACGTGGTCCGCACCGCCCTGCACGATGAGCAGCGGCGCCCCGTCCGGGCCGATGTGGTGGACGGAGTCCGTGACGGCGTAGCGCTCGGGGAACTCGCGCTCGGACCCACCCACGTACTGCTCGCCGTACCCCGCGCCGAGCGAGCTCTGCTCGTAC
The DNA here is from genome assembly GCA_052039245.1 of Aeromicrobium sp. Taxonomy (GTDB): domain Bacteria; phylum Actinomycetota; class Actinomycetes; order Propionibacteriales; family Nocardioidaceae; genus Aeromicrobium. The sequence continues at coordinate 3,920 of JBQGDU010000150.1, forward strand.
GCGGCGGCACCGTCCACGGCGGGGTAGAGCGTCGCGACGGCGCGTGGCGTCGGCAGATCCTCCGCACGGCCGCAGGACGGCTCCAGCTCTCCACGGGACGTGAGGTTGGCGGCGTTGATGGCGAGCTGGCCGCCGGCGGAGTCGCCGAGCAGGCCCACCCGATCCGGGTCGAGACCGGCCTCCGGGCCCTGCGTCCGCACCCAGGTGAGCGCGCAGCCCACGTCGGCCGCGGCGAGGTCCCAGGTGGGCCGGTCCGGGGTCGCGAGCCGGTAGCTCACGTCCAGCACGGCGATGCCGCCGTCCAGCAGCGCCGGGTAGTACGGCTGGGGCGCCGGAGCTCCGCTGGTGAAACCGCCGCCGTGCACCCGCACGACGACGGGCACCGGGCCCTCGCGCTCGTCCGGCAGGGAGAGCTGTGCCGTGAGAGCGGCGCCGTCCACGCGGCCGACCACGACCTCCTCGTCGAACGCCCTGGTGCCCTGGGTGAACGGCACGACGGGCTCGAACCATCCGACGTCGGCCCCTGCGGAGCGTGCCTGCACCACCTGGTGCACCGTCAACGCGACGGAGGAGACGACCACGGCGGCGGCGAGCAGCGGGACGACGCGACGCCGGCTCCGGTGCTCGCGTCGGCGCACGATCACCGCAGCCAGGAGCAGGAGCACGGCGACGACGACCGTCCAGGCACCGAGGGCGTCGCGCACGAAGCCGGCGGCCACGATGACGTACTGGGCAGGCCTCAGCTGCAGCACCGGCACCCACCACTGCGGCGGCGTCCAGGCCACCACCTGGCCGACAGCGACGAGCGCGAACGCCAGCCACCAGGCCGTCAGACCCAGGCGGCGCAGGAACGACCTCAACTCGGTGTCTCGCCGTGCGGAGAGCGGATCGGGCGGTCGAGGGTCACCCGGTCAGCGTAGGAGAGGTGGCCCGAGGCGGCAGTGCCACGCGAGTCACACCGACACGATGGCTGCCCGTGCGGCGCCGGGCGCCTGCCTCAGAGCAACCAGGTGAAGATCAGCCGCAGGCTCAGGAGCATCAGCACGGCGAACCCGAACAGGCCGAAGACGCGCATCCAGGGCCGGAGCACGAGTCCGCCCATCAGGTCGCGGCGACACGCCAGCAGCAGGATCACGCATCCCACCAGTGGTGCCACGACCACCGTCAGCGCCTGGGCGCTGATGATGAGCGAGACCGGGCTCGAGCCGGCGATCACCGAGATCGTCCCGCCGAAGCACAGTGGGATGAGCACGAGGTACCGCACCCGTCCGCTGGACAGCTTGCTTCCCCAGCCCAGCGCGTCGGAGAGGACGGTCCCGCTGGCGATCGAGTTGGCGACCATGGAGGAGAAGGCGGCCGCGAAGAACCCCACCGCGAAGAGGGTCGCGGCGGCCGGTCCGGCGATGGGCTCCAGCGCGCTGCCGAGATCTCCTACGGACTCAGCGGGCTCACCCCCGCGGTTGGCCGCGACGGCCGCCGCGACCACGAAGATTGCCATGACGCCGGGAGCCCCGATGCCCGGGATGGTGTCGGTGAGCGTCACCTCGCGGTACTGCTCCTCCTTGACCTTGCGCTCTCGCACGGCGTAGCTGATGTAGAACGCCGCATTGATGGAGAAGTTCGTTCCGGCGAGCGCGATGATGAGCAGCTCGCTGCCGGGCGGGATGGTCGGAACCATGCCGCGACCGATCTCGTCCCACTCCGGCGAGGTCATGAGCGCGCTGACCACGAAGCCGATCGCCATGATCGCCAGCAACGCGATCAACATCCGCTCGATGACCCGGTAGACGTTGCGCGCAAAGGCCACGAAGACCACGGCCGCAGTACACAGACCCATCCACATCGGGGGTGGTCCGCCGAAGAGAATGCTCAGGCTGGCACCGGCCGCCACCGCGTTGCCGACACTGAAGATCAGGGTCAGCAGGAAGACTCCGAAGCCTGCACCGAAGCCGACCCAGCGGCCGTAGTAGTGCTTCGCGGTGTTCACGATGGAGCGGTCGCTGCGGATCGCGATCCGGACGCTCATGTCGGTGAAGGCGATCGAGATCAGCGTGGAGACGACGATGACCCACAGCAGCTGGTAGCCGTAGGCGTTGCCGGCCTGCACCGACGTCGTCAACGAGCCCGGGCCGAACTGCCAGGTGCCGGCGATGAAGCCGGGGCCGATCAGAGCGATCGGCCGCAGGGCACGGCGCAGGGCGCTGCGCTCGGCGCGAACGTCGTCGGACGACATCGTGGGCACTCCCTCCGGCGGGCCGCTCACGTCAGATCAGCCTCTCGGAGCGCTGCGGCGATCTCTTCGCGCGCCCCCTCGGCGAGTGGCAGCAACGGCGAACGCACCGTTGCGTCGGGCAGGATGCCACGCTCGACGAGACCGAGCTTGAGCGCCACCGTGCCCTCCATGTGCGAACCGCGGTGGTAGACGACCTTGGTGAGCGGCAGCAGTCGGTCGTGGATCTGGCGTGCCTTCACGTAGTCCTGCGCCTTACCCGCCGCGAGGAGCTCCAGCAGCGGCTCCGGAGCGAGTCCGCCGTACCCGACGAGCGCGCCGTCGACGTCGAACATCGTGTGCAGGAGGTACTCGTCGTGGCACGTGAGGATCTGCAGGTCCGGGTGCTCACTGCGCAGGACCGGGATCTCGGTGTCCCAGCGGCGCATGTTCCGCACGCCGTTCTTGGTGGCCACGACACCGGGCTGCGCCGCGATCTCCAGCTGGGTCTGCAGATTGTAGGTGGCCTTGGTGACGTCGGGGTACTGGAACAGGATGCACTGCAGACCCGACTCCTCGTGGATGGCTCGGTAGCGCTCCTGCGGGGCGCCGTCCTGGTAGCCGAAGCGGAGCCATCCGTGCGAGGGGTAGACCAGTGCTCCCACGGCTCCGGCGTCCTTGGCCCGCTTGGCCTCGGCCGCCGCGACCTCCGTGCCCTCCCCGGTGATCCCGGCGATGATCGGGACCGCGTCCCCCACCGCCTCGACCAGCGTGCGGATGAGCGCGGTCTGCTCGTCCTGGGTCAGGAACGTCCCCTCGCCCGCGTGCCCCAGGCAGACCAGGCTCTTCACACCCTCCTTGGCCACCAGCCACTTCGCCAGCTCGGCGTTGGCTTCGTGATCCACCGCGCCCTCCGCGGTGAACGCGGTCACGGGAGCGGGGTTCAGGCCGCGCAGGTCCATCGTCGTCATGCTTCTCCTTCATGGTGTGGTGATGCGTCTCGGTCGGGGTCTCGAATGGTCGAGTCCAGGGTGGGAACGTTCCCACGTGAGCGCGCTCACACCGTAGGACATCGGCAGGGCGTTCGGCAACCCAGCGCGCCTGACCCGTCACCGACTGGACGCGGCGGGCGTCGACCCGAGAGGCTGTGCGCGTGAGCTCCGCAGGCGACCAGAACGGCCGCGCGCCGACGATCCTCGACGTCGCCAGGCGGGCCGGCGTCAGCAAGTCGACCGTCTCCCGCGTGCTCGACGAGCGCCGCCGCTCGCAGTCACCTCACGCCGACGCCGTGCGTCGCGCCGCCGAGGAGCTGGGGTATCGCCGAGACGGCATGGCCTCGGCGATGCGCGGGGGTCGCACAGGCACCGTCGGCGTCGTCGTCCCGCGTCTCACCGACACCACGATGGCGATGTTCTACGAGGCGGTCTCACGCGTGTGCCTGGCTCGCGACACCCTCGCCCTGGTCGCCACGTCGGCCGATCACGCCGCTCAGGCCCGGCTGGCCGCGCAGACGCTCGTCGCTCGCAAGGTCGACGGCCTGGTCCTCGCGACGGACCGGGCGGGCGATCCCACCTTCGAGTGGCTGCGCGAGCAGGGCGTGCCCCACGTGGGGGCGCTGCGCAGCGAGGGCCATGGCGCGGCAGCACTCGGCGACGACGAGCACGGCGCGTGGCTCGCGACACGCCACCTCACCGACCTCGGCCACGAGTCGATAGCCCTGGTGAACGGACCGGGATACGCCTCCAACGCCCGCGGACGGCTCGCCGGCTACCGGCGCGCCCTCGAGGACGCAGGCTTGACCTGGCGTTCGTCGCTGGTGCGCGAGACCGACTTCTCCGTTCACTCAGCCGCCGAGCAGCTGGCCGACCTCCTGGACTCCGGCGCCCATTTCACGGCCTGCTTCTGCGCGACGGACAACCTCGCGATCGGCGCCATGTCGGCACTGGCTGCACGAGGGTTCCGCGTGCCCGACGACGTCTCCGTCGTGGGCTACAACGACATCCCGCTCGCCGAGCACCTGCTGGTCCCGTTGACCACCGTGCGGGTGCCGTTCGACGAGATCGCCGCGAACGCCCTGCACCTGCTGCAGGACGAGCCGGACGCGACCGCCTCGCTGTACTCCGAGCCCGAGCTCGTCGTGCGGGGTTCGACGCGACGGCTCTAGTCAGCGCGACCCCGCAGCCGGCATGAGGCCGCTCAGCATGTCCGCGATCGTGATGACGCGGACCGTTCCCCCGGGCTGCTCCACCACGGCGAGCTGCTGACCGGCGTCGCGCAGCACCGAGACGGCCTGGAGCACCGTGAGCTCCGGCGCGAGCGTCGGGCACTCCCGACGCAGCGGCTCGATCGACTCCTGGGCCGACCGGGTCAGCGTGTCGCGGACGTGCACCACGTCGGGCGTCCCGGTCCCCGACTCGACGAGGATCCGCAGGTG
>JBQGDU010000151.1:0-3172 GCA_052039245.1 Aeromicrobium sp.
GCGCCCTCCGAGGACGCCGAGGACGGCTCCGGGGCCCCTCAGGAGAGCGAGGCTCCGCAGGAGGGCGAGGCGCCGGAGAGCTCCGGTGGCGGCTTCTGCGACCTGCTCGGCCTGTGCCGGACGACGACGGTGGATGAGTACATGGAGTCCACCGACGATCTGGGGCGCCTCATGATCGGACCGGCGGTGGCACGATGATCACTCGCTTCACCAAGATCCAGCTCGTCATCTTCGCGATCATCACCGTCCTCGGCTGCGCCTTCGTGGGCGGTCGCTACGCGCAGATCGACCGTCTCGTGGTCGATCGGACCTACCCGGTCACGGCCAAGTTCGAGGACTCCGGCGGCATCTTCGCCGGGGCCCAGGTGACGTACCGTGGCATCGAGGTGGGCCGCGTGGGCAAGCTCGAGTTCACCGAGGAGGGCGTCGAGGCCACCCTCGACATCGAGAAGGACGCGCCGAACATCTCCGCCGACGCCGAGGCGCTCGTGGCCAACAAGTCGGCGATCGGTGAGCAGTTCGTTGACCTGCAGCCGCAGAGCAGCTCCGAGCCGTTCCTGAAGAGCGGGTCGGTCATCGCCCAGGACAAGACCCGCATCCCGATCGACACCACCACGCTGCTGGTCAACCTCAACTCGCTCGTCGGATCGATCGACACCGAGAACCTGCGCACCGTCGTGGAGGAGCTCGGTACCGCCTTCGAGGGCACAGGCCGGGACCTGGAGCGGATCGTCGACACGGCGACGGACTTCATCAACGAGGCCGACGCCAACCTGGGTGTCACCCGAGACCTCATCTACGACTCCCAGGGCGTCCTGCAGACCCAGATCGACAAGCAGGGCCAGCTGGCCACCTTCTCGCGCAACCTCGAGCTGTTCTCCGAGACGCTCGTGGAGTCCGACGGCGACATCCGCAGGCTGCTCGACGAGGGGACGCCGGCAGCCCGCGACGTCCGCCAGGTGGTCGACGAGAACTCCGCGGACCTGCGCTCGATCTTCCGCGACCTGCGCGTGGCCACCGGGCCGCTCGCGGCGAACAAGAAGGGTCTGCAGGTCCTCTCGATCCTCTACCCCTACCTGCTGGAGGGGTCGTTCAGCGTCGCGGCGCCCAGCGTCCGCACGCCGGACCAGTACGACGCGGTCTTCGGTCTCGTCCTGTCCAGTCCGTTCCCCGAGTCGGCCAAGGTCGACCCTTGCTACGACGGGTATCGTCCACGACTGGGAACGGACAAGCTCGCAGACCCGGGCAAGTCGTCCGCCCTGGGCGAACGGAGTCCGACCAACGGCCGGACGCCGCGTGGCTTCGACCTGGACATCGACTGCACCGACCCGAAGAGGATGCCCACGAGGACGACCCTCGAGTCCGACCAAATCAACCGTGACCGCACCGCTCCCGCCTCCATCGACGGAAAGGACGCCCTCTCGTGGCTTCTGCTGGATCCAGCGAGCAGGAACTGAGCCCTGAGGAGTCGAGCCCCGAGCAGTCGAGTACCGCGTCCGGCAAGCGTCCTGCGATCGTCCTCGTGACAGTCGCGGGCGTGCTCGTGGGCATTCTCGCCCTCGTGGTGGGGCTCGTCGTGCCACGGGTGTTCGGCGGGGGAGAGCCCGACGGCACGCGGGACGTGGTGCAGCGGGCCGAGGACTTCGCCGTCACCTACAACACCTACGACGTGGCGGAGAAGGACGAGTACCAGGAGCGGATGCGCGAGCTCCTCACGCCGGAGTACTACGAGGAGTTCAAGCGCATCACCGACGCGGTCTTCTCCGCGCTGGACTCCCAGGACCAGACCAGCGGAGACGCGCGCGTCCTCGCCACGGCGATCGAGTCGATCGACGACGAGAACGCCGTCGCACTCGTGGCCGTCAACGCCGCGATCAGCACGTCCGAGGACGAGGCGGCCGTCCAGCGTCGCTTCCGGTGGAAGGTCACCTTCGCCCGGACGGACGGGGAGTGGCGGGTCAGCCAGTTCGAGCAGGTCGTCCCCGCGGACGCCGAGCTCGGTGAGGCCGGTGAGCAGGGTGGGCTGGTGCCCGGCACCGACGAGGAAGCACCTCAGGGCGAGCAGCAGGAGGAGGGCGAATGAGCGACGACCGTCCCAGCCGCCGCCGCATCGCGGGGGAGACCGGGCCGAAAGCCGGACGCCCGCCGGCCACCGGCCCCCGTGTGGTCCGCAAGCCCGTCCGCCGACCGGGCTCCGCCCCGTCGCGCACCGACGCCCCACTCGACGACGCCGAGCTGCGCGAGGACGTCGAGCCCGGAGGCGACCCGACCACGGACGAGTTCCCGGGCCCCGACACCTCCCATGCCCCCGGTGCGGGGAGGACCGACGTCGAGCCGGAGGTCGCCAAGGACGACGACGCCGGCTCTCCCCGAGTGGTGCCTGCCGGACGAGCCCCGTGGCGTCGACAGCGGTCGCCGCAGGCCGAGACCGCACGCGCCGCCGACGGCGACGACGAGCGCGGCCCCGGCTCGCCCGGGCGGGTGCGTCGAGCGTTGCTCGTGCTGGCGGCCGTCCTCGCCGTGGCGTTCGCCGGAGCTGCCGGGTACTGGGCCTACGGCCAGGTGGAGGGCTCCACGGGCATCGGGTCGGCACAGGCGGAGGCGGAGTCCGCGGCCACCGAGGCCGCCGAGCAGATCCTCAGCTATCGCTACGACCAGCTCGACCAGCACCTCGAGGACTCCCAGAAGCTCATGACGCCGGACTTCGGCGAGGAGTTCGAGACCATCTCCCCGGCGCTCAACGATCTCGCGCCGCAGCGCCAGATCGTCGTCGAGGCCACGGCTCGTGAAGCCGCGCCCCTGCCGTGCGGCGACGACTGCGAGACCGACGAGGCCGAGGTCCTGGTGTTCGTGGACCAGGCGCGGGTGGCCGACGCAGAGGCGCAACCCACGGTCTTCGGCAACCGCATCACCTTGTCGATGGTGCGCGAGGGCGGCGACTGGCTCGTGGACGACATCGAGGCGTACTGAGGCGTCGCACAGGACGGGCTACCGGCCCGGACGGCGATCGCAGGCTCTCATCTCGGGGAAAACGCCCGCATCTTGAACCATGCGGGGCGGGTTGTCAAGCACCCCGGTTGCGTCCACTTGCAACTGCGGGTTAGACTGGAGTTTCGCGCTCACCACGCTTGCCTTCAGACCCCTTGACCGGGGTCTCGTGGCGTGCGCAGAA
>JBQGDU010000152.1:0-2270 GCA_052039245.1 Aeromicrobium sp.
CCGACACCCCCGACCGAACCCTTCGCCGCCCAAAGCCCGGCACCCCCGACCGAACCATTCGCCGCCCAGAGCCCGGCACCCCCGCCGGTGGTCGTCGCCGGCTGGGTCGGCGTCATCATCGAGAAGCTCACCGCGGGCTACCTCGACCGCTGCGCCGCCGACGTCGTCGCCGTGAACGCCCGACACGAGCTGACGCACTTCGCGCGGGTGGCCGAGCGTCTCGGCATCGGCACCGACAACCTGCTGCTGTCCGGCCTCCCGATCCTCACCACCTCGCCACGCCCCCAGGACACCGCCCCGATCCGGACCGTGCTGTTCGCCGACCAGCCGACCGTCCCCGCGGGCCCGGTGGAACGCCTGCACGTCTACCGTCGCCTCCTCGAGCATGCCCGACGCCACCCGGACCGGAAGGTGCTGCTCAAGCCGCGTCACCGACGCGGCGAGGGGACGTTCCACCGCATGCACCACCACCCCGAGGACCTCCTGACGGGCGAGCAGCTCCCGGCCAACTTCTCGTTCACCTACCGGCCGGTGCCGGAGCTCCTGGACGAGACCGACCTCCTCGTGACGATGTCGTCGACGGCCTGTCGGGAGGCCGTCGACCGCGGCCGGCGAGTGGCCCTCGTGCTGGACCTCGGCGTCCACGAGCGGCACGGCAACCACGTCTTCCTCGACTCCGGCCTGCTGCGCACGTTCGACCAGATCGACGCCGACGACCTCGGCACACCGGAGCCCGCGTGGGTCGACAGCTGGTTCGGCGGACGCGACGTCACCCCCGCCGTGGCGGTGGTCGACCGGGTGGAGAAGCTGTTGGCGTCCGGCGAGCGACCGTCACGGACCGCCCTGGACTCGCCGTACCTGCGCGGCGCAAGGGCGCTCCACCGCGCGCACACCTCCGCGGATCGCCCCCAGCCGCCGTCGGCCTGGGAGCGCCGCCGACACAACCACGGCCTGCTCAAGGGGACCGCGATGCACCTCGGGTTCGAGTGGGCACCCCCCGCGATGCAGAAGCCGGTGCGACGCTGGTGGCGCGAGCACCGCCCGCTGGGCTGAGGAGTTCACGACCGACCACTCGCTGGACCAGCAGCACCGACGGCGAGGACCGACCACCCGCTGGTTGAGTAGTTCGGGCGGCTGGGGGCACCTCCCACGAGGAACGAGTGGGGGCGGAACGAGCCCGTCCGAACGTATCGAAACCAGCACTCTCCCCACCGCCGCACGATCAGCCGCGACCCACCAGGGACGTACCGGTGTGACTCATCAGGAACCGGCCTCCGGCCGTCCTCAACCGCCGGGACGCAGGATCGGCTCGCTCTGCTGCGACTTCCACTCCCGGAAGGACTCCTCGGTGTCCCCGTGACGCCAGTACGCGGAGATGGACGCGTCCCTGCGGTCCACTCCGCGCTCCTTCATGACGTAGGGACGCACCGTCGAGAGCAGTCCGGCCTCACCGTGCAGGAACACCTGCACCCTGCCCTCGGGCCAGTCCCAGGCACGCACGGCGTCGTCGAGCAGCGACGTCGTGCCGGGCGCCGCACCGTCACGGTGCAGCCAGTGCAGGTCGACGTCGGCGGTGGACTCGACGGCTTGCTCCTCCTCCGGCCCCGCCACCTCGAGGAAGACCGTGGCGCGGGCGCCGGCCGGCAACGACTCCACCGACGCCGCGATGGCCGGCAACGCCGCCTCGTCACCCACGAGCAGGTGGTGGTCCGCCTCCGGGTCGGGCCGGTAGGCGCCGCCGGGACCCCGCGCGTGCACCGTCTCGCCCGGCTGCGCCTGATCGGCCCACGGTCCGGCGACGCCCTCGTCGCCGTGGACCACGAAGTCGATCCACAGCTCGCGCGCCTCGGGGTCGAACCTCCGCACCGTGTACGTGCGCAGGATCGGCCATGCCTCCGGAGGCATCGTCTCGCGGATCTCGGCGAGGTCGAGCGGGTCGGGGTAGGTGTGCCCGACGGCGAGGAAGACGAGCTTGACGTAGGCGTCCGTGCAGCCGGACCAGCCCGCCGCGAAGGCGTCGAACCCGCCGGGAGCATCCGGCGCGTCGCCGAGCACCAGCCTCCTCATGGCGGGGGTGACCTGCTGGGTGCGCAGCACGCTCAGACGTGCGGGGAGGTTCTTCGACACGCCGGTTAGCCTAACCAGGGTGAGCCACTCCGCGTCTGCCCCGAAGAACTCCACCGACACCGCGCCCGCCATCGATCGTTCGGCGTTCGACCCCGACATCCGCGCCCAGGACGATCTGTTCCGTCACGTCAACGGACCGTGGC
>JBQGDU010000153.1:0-4641 GCA_052039245.1 Aeromicrobium sp.
CCGGGCTGCAGATCGGTGGCGGTCATGTCAGGCTCCCTTGCCGGGCACGAGCTGCAGGTACAGCGTGGTGATGACGAAGTTGACGAAGAACAGCAGCAGGAACGTCACGACGACGGACTGGTTGACCGAGTCCCCGACCCCCTTCGGGCCTGGTGCGGTGTTGAGTCCGCGGTGACAGGCGATGATGCCGGCGAGGAAGCCGAAGATCACCGCCTTGAGCTCACCGACCCACAGGTCGGACATCTGCGCGAGGGCCGTGAAGCTGGCGAGGTAGGCACCCGGGGTGCCGCCCTGGACGATGACGTTGAAGAAGTAGCCGCCGACGACGCCGACCACGGAGACGAGCCCGTTGAGCAGCACGGCGGCCAGGATGCAGGCGATGACCCGGGGCACCACGAGGCGCTGCACCGGGGAGATGCCCATGACCCGCATGGCGTCGATCTCGTCCTTGATGGCACGTGAGCCGAGGTCGGCGCAGATGGCCGCACCGCCGGCACCCGCGACGACCAGGGTGGTGACGATGGGTGCGGCCTGCTGGACGACCGCGAGCACGCTCGCGGCGCCGGTGAAGGACTGGGCGCCCACCTGCACGGTCAGCGTGCCGAGCTGCAGGGCGATGACGGCGCCGAACGGGATGGCCACGAGCAGGGCGGGCAGCCAGGAGACGCTGACGACGAACCAGAACTGCTCAAGCGTCTCGCGCGCGGCGAACGGCCGACGGAAGGCGGCCCGGGTCGTGTCGAGGGACAGCGCGAAGACGTCGCCCGTGGAGTCCAGACCACGAGCGACCGGGTTGCGGCGAGGTAGGGGACGGGCCGGCTCACGCTCGTCGTCGTCCGCGACGTACAGCGGCGCGGCACCGGAGGCGACGCGCTCGCGGTGACGCGCGGACGACGGACGGATGGCCCCACTACGAGGAGTGAGCTGGTGCGGCAGCACCTCGATGGCCCGGGCACCGGCGTGCCGGGCCATGACGTCGAGTCCACCGGGCCCGTAGTCCGGGGTGGAGAGGTCGATCGGGCCGGACAGCCGGTGGTCGGTCTCCTCGCTCATCCCGATGGGCCCCTCGGGGTCACCGCTCATGAACTGGCTGACGACCGGGTGGTCGGTGAGCAGGAACTCCTCGCGCGGGCCGAACATGACCAGCTCGCGGCGGTACAGCATGCCCAGGTTGTCCGGCAGCGTGCGCGCGAGCTCGATGTTGTGGGTGACGACGAGCATCGTCGCGTCGGTGGCGGTGTTCACCTCCACCAGCAGCTGCGCGAGGTTGGAGGTGCGGACCGGGTCGAGACCGGAGTCCGGCTCGTCGATGAGGATGATCTCGGGGTCGGTGACGAGCGATCGGGCCAGACCGGCACGCTTCTTCATGCCACCGGAGATCTCGCCCGGCAGCTTCTGCTCGGTGCCGAGCAGCCCCACCATGTCGAGCTTCTCCATGACGATGTCGCGGATCTCGCTCTCGTTCTTGCGCGTGTGCTCACGCAGCGGGAACGCCACGTTGTCGTAGACGTCCATGGAGCCGAACAGCGCACCGTCCTGGAACAGCACGCCGAACTTCTTGCGCAGCTCCAGCCGCTGCGACTCCTTGGCGGCGACCATGTCGACGCCGTCGATGAGGATCTCCCCCTGCTCGGGCTCCACGATGCCCATGAGTGACTTGAGGAAGACCGACTTGCCGGTACCGGACGGTCCGAGCAGTGCCGTGATCTCCCCTGGTGGCAGCGCAAGCGTGACGTCGTGCCAGATGTTCTGGCGTCCGAACGTCTTGCTGAGGTGTTGGACCTCGACGCTTCCACCCATGCCTGTACCCCTCCGGTGCTCCCTGATGACTGTGGGCGTCGGTCCGCCCCCTCGGTGGGCCGACGCCTGTCGCCGAAGGTAGGTGTGTCCCGGGTCACGACGGAACGTCCAGGAACGCGAAGGGGATCAACTTAATCATTTCGTAATATTTGTTTGTCGCCCAGGTCACAACTTCGTCTCGCCAGCGGTACCGAGCGGTTCCAGCCTCTTGCCCGTGACCCACTCCGCGTGGCTTGATCGTTCCCGTCGCCCCCTCACCGACGTAGTTGGTGCCTGCACGGCACCGGTCACGAGGGAGCACGGCCATGACACTGACCAACACCGAGATCGACCGCCTCGAACCGCGGGGCACCGCCTCTACCCGTCCTCGCCTGCTGCCCGGTCGAGATCCCCGAGGCCTCGAGGTCCTGCACCGGAGCATCGACGCCGCCGTCCGTCGGGCCAGCGGGCACCGGAAGCCCGACGCGCAGCTGAGCGAGCTCATCACCACTGCCGTGCAGGCTTTCGTCGACGACGGAGATCCCGTCATTGCGGCCCGTCGGGTCGCGTACCTCTGTCACGCGATCGGTGCACGGCAGGCACGTCTCGGCCGGGACGCCGACGACCTCGCCGGAGCCTTCCGGACCGCCCGGATCAGTGCCCAGCAGGGACTCGCCGGCGCTCTCGACCAGGTCTGCGGCGACGACCTGGCCGCGCTGCGCGAGCAGCTCGGGATCTACCTGCGCCACCTCTTCGGCCACGCCCTGCACGGCCTGACCTGCACTCGTCGCCTCATGGACCTGACACCCGCACAACGGCTGGACCTCCTGCGCGACCAGCTCTTCCACGACCACCACCGGATGCCCCTCGCCACGCTCCTGCCACTGTGCGACCTCGGCGGAATGGTCACTGTCCGCCCGGTGGTCAGCCGGACGGACCTTCTGGATCGCACCCTGCGGCAGCACTCGCAGACCGTCGCCGGACGAGATCCCCGCGAGGTGCTGGTGCCTGGGGAATGGACGCCTGAGGACATCAGCCGGCTGGCCGGAGGACCGGTCGCACTCGGACCTGTCGTGGACATCTCCCGTGCCAACGAGGCGGTGCGGATCGCTCGAGCGGCCGCCCGCGTGAGCAGCATCGAGCGCGACTCGGACGTCAGCGTCGACGACGTCCTCGGCCCACTGCTGGTCTCGACCAGTCCACTGCTCGTCGACCTCCTCGTGCAGCGCCATCTCTCCGAGCTGTCGGCGCTGACCCCGGTGCGCCGCCTCGGGCTCGCCGAGACGCTGTTGCACTGGCTGCAGAGCGGGCAGCCGATCAACAGCGTCGCGCGCGAGCTCGGTCTGCCTGCCCAGACCGCACACAGCCGCATCGCCGCGGCCCGCAAGATGTTCGGGGATCTGCTCGACGACGCCGACGGCCGCCTCGAGCTCATGATCGCCCTCCGCAGCGTGCTGCCGCAGTGGCACGACGCTGCGTGAGGGCGCGCAGTAGCGCCTGCCCTCGGCCAGGCCGCATGATGTGCGGGTGAGGCAGGACACCCACGTGCCACCCTCCACGGGTCGGCGGGCGCAGCAACCGACCCGCCTCGAGACCTGCATCCGCGCACTGCACCGCGAACTGGCCCCACTCGGTGGTGGGGCGCAGTTCGCCAAGCTCGTCGACCCCATCGTGCCGGACCTGGTGGAGGAGATCACCTCCCAGATCCAGGAGACGGTCTCCCCCTATGCCGGCATGCCCGGCGGCCGGCGTCGCCGCCTCATCGACATGGCGGTGCGCGGAGCGATCCTGCACTTCGTCGCACTGGTGCGCGATCCCGCGGCCGCCGGCCAGGGCGTGGACGACCTCTTCAGGAGGATGGGCTACGGCGACGCCACGGAAGGCACCGGCGTCAACGCGATGGGCGAGGCGCTGGAGGTTGCGCAGCGACTCGCCTGGGACCAGGTGCGCTCCTTCACCGCCGAGCACCAGCTGTCCGCTCGCCACCTCGGTGCCGTCGCGGATCTGCTGTTCGCCTACATGGACCACCTGCTGCGCCAGACCCGCGCAGGGTACGAGGCCGGCCTCACCGCCAAGGAGAGCTCGCGGTCCTCGACCCGCGACGAGCTCCTCACGCTGATGCTGGACGGCGCCGCCACGCCTCGGCTGCGCGCCGCGGCCCACGAGGCGGTGTGGCCGCTCCCGGACTGGCTGGCTGTCGTGGCCGTCGCCAGCAGCACCGCGGGACCGTTGCCGGACCTGTCGGAGCTTCGTGAGCGTCATCTCGTGCGTGGCACCGTCGAACCTCTGATCGTCGTGTGCCGCCTCGAGGAGCTCGATTCCGTCATCGACCAGCTGCGGACCATCGACGGACTCTGGGTCGCTCGCAGCTGGGGTGTGCCGGCGCACCAGGTCCAAGACGCCGCCCGCTGGTGTCAGCGCGCCATCGACCTCGTCGGCGCCGGGGTGCTGTCCGGCGAGGACGTGATCGACTGCCGCGCACACCGGACCCAGCTGTGGCTGCACGCCGAGCCGGCCCTGCGACAGCAGATGGCGCAGGATCTGCTGCGGCCGCTGCTGGCGGAGACTCCGAACTCCCGCGAGATCCTGTCCGAGACCTTGCTGGTCTGGCTGGAGACCCGGGACAGTGCACCAGCGATCGCCGCCCGCCTCGGGGTGCACCCTCAGACGGTGCGGTACCGCTGGAAGCGCATCAACGAGCTGTTCGGCGAGGTGCTGCACGACCCGGAGTTCATCGTCCAGATCACGATGCTGCTCAAGGCCAGCGTGCCGTTGTGGAAGGCCGGCGACCAGAGCGACTTCGAGCGCTACCGGGAGGCGGGCCGATGACCACTGAGTCCCGTCGTGCCGACGCCCCGATCG
>JBQGDU010000154.1:0-5783 GCA_052039245.1 Aeromicrobium sp.
TCGATCGCGTCACCAGGTGCGTCGCACACCGCAGAGGGGGAATGCTCGTTCCCAGACGAGCGTTGCGAGCCATCGGCGGGGCTTCCGCCGTCTGCCGACCTGCGGAAGGATGGGCCCGTGAGCGACCAGGGCACGAAGGGGAAGCTCCGAGGGGCCCTCGCCAACGCGGAGACCGAGCAGCTGGGCGCCGTCCTGCTGCTCGGCGCGACTCTCGCCGCCATCCTCTGGGCCAATCTCGGCTCCGGCTACGAGGAGTTCTGGTCCACCGAGGCCCGCATCGCTCTCGGCGACTGGTCCATCGGCCTCGACTTCTACCACCTCGTCAACGACGCCCTCATGGCGTTCTTCTTCTTCGCCGTCGGCCTGGAGGTCAAGCGCGAGCTCACGATCGGCGAGCTGACCGACCGGTCCCGCGCGGTTGTCCCCGCCGCCGCTGCCGTCGCCGGACTGGTGATCCCGGCACTCGTCTTCCTGCTCATCGCCCGGGACTCCGGTCAGGCGCACGCATGGGGCATCGTCATCTCCACCGACACCGCCTTCCTCGTTGGCGCCCTCGCCGTCATCCGGCCGGCCCACCCCTCCCGACTGCGGGTCTTCCTGCTGACGCTCGCCGTGGTCGACGACATCGGCGCACTCGGCGCCATCGCCGTCTTCTACACCGACGACCTGCGTCTCACGCCCTTCTTCATCGCCCTCGGCGCCCTCGTCCTCATCGCCCTCGTCCGCCTCCTGCCGTCCGGCCGCGGGCCGCTGTACGCCGGACTCGCCGTGGTGGTCTGGTTCGGCCTCCACGAGGCCGGCATCCACGCGACGCTGGCCGGGGTCGCCGTGGCGCTGCTGATCCCTGTCGCGGCTCCTCGCCGGCACGACGTGGAGCAGGTGGTGGAGCTGACCCGCGTGTTCCGCCAGTCGCCGAACCCGCAGTACGCCGCCGCGGCCGGCCGTCAGCTGCGCGAGTCGATCTCGATCAACGAGCGCCTGCAGCAGTCGTTCGCGCCCTACGTCGCGTTCCTCATCCTGCCCGTCTTCGCGCTCGCCAACGCCGGCGTGACCCTCGATGCGGCGACGCTCGAACGTGCGGCGTCGTCGTCGCTCACGTGGGGCATCGTCCTCGGTCTCGCAGGGGGCAAGCTGGTCGGCATCACCCTCATCACCCTGCTGGTCCAACGCAGCGGCGTCGGGCAGCTCGCCCCAGGTCTCACCATCGGGCGGGTGGCAGGAGGCGCCGCCCTCTCCGGCATCGGGTTCACCATCTCGCTGCTCATCGTCGGCATCGCGATCGACGACCCGGCGGCGCAGGACGAGGCGCGCGTCGGCGTGCTCGCGGCCTCCGTGCTGGCCTTCGCGCTCGGCTGGCTCATCCTCGGCGTGCTGGATCGGCGCCGCCCCGTCACCCCGCCGGGCAGCACGCTCCTGCGACCGTTCGATCCCGACCGCGACCACTTCAAGGGACGGACCGACGCCCCGCTCGTGCTCACCGAGTACGGCGACTTCGAGTGCCCGTTCTGCAGCCGCGCCACCGGATCGATCGACGAGGTGCGCGCCCACCTCGGCGACGACGTGGTGTGGGTCTGGCGACACCTCCCGCTCGAGGGCGTCCACCCACACGCCGAGCTCGCCGCCAAGGCTGCCGAGGCCGCCTATCTGCAGGATCGGCTGTTCGAGTACGTCTCGATCCTGTGGGACCACCAGGATCAGCTCGAGCGCCTCGACCTGCTCCGCTACGCCGACGAGCTGGGTCTCGACCTCGACCGGTTCGAGCAGGACATGGACTCCGACGCCGTCGCCCGCCGCGTCCAGGACGACCTCGACGACGCCGACCTCATGGACGTCCACGGCACCCCCACCTTCTTCGTCAACGGCCGCCGCCACGAGGGCGAGTTCGACGCGCAGTCGCTCATCGCCGCCTTGGAGGCCACCCGCCCCGACCGAGAGGACTCCCCACGATGACGACGCCGCCGTCCGACGGCTCGATGCCGCCACCACCGCCGCCCTCCGGCTGGAGCCCCCCACCGCCACCGCCGCCGGCCGGCTCCACCGCGGGAGCGCTGCCGTGGGGGCTCGGGCTGCTCGTGTTCGTGTGCGTGCCGTTCGTCTCATCGGTGATCGCGTCGGTCACGATGGCGATCGTCGGTCGCTCGCAGCGCAGCCGGGAATGGGCCGTCGCGGAGAACGGCCGTCGCGCCGCGAACTGGGGCCTGACCTACCTGCTCCTGACCGTCCTGCTGGTGGGCGGTCACTTCACGCTGCTGTTCGTCCTCACCCGTGACGGATCCGAGATCGAGGGCTTCTTCCCGTTCGGCATCATCATCACGACGTGGGCCGTCCTCACGCTCGTGCACGTCGGTCTCAGCGTGGCCGGCCTGATCGCGGGGCTGAACCGCAAGGTGCTGCGGGCTCCCGCCATTCCGTTCTTCGTCGGCAGCTCGGTGACGCAGGACCCCGACCTCGGCGCGCCGCACGATGACCGCTGGTGACTGGAAGGACCTCTACGCCGCGGCGGCCTCAGGTGATCTCGAGCTCGTCCGCCACCACGTCGAGCACGGGGTCGACGTCGACCACGTGCATCCCGAGTACCAGTGCACCGTCCTCGTCGCCAGCATCCTGAACCGGCACGAGGACGTCGCGCTGACCCTGCTCGACGCCGGCGCCGACCCCCACCTGCTCTCCGAGGTCGACGAGCTCACGCCGGTGGAGGCCGCCCGCCAGCAAGGACTCGAGAGGGTACTGCGCCGCGCGAGTCAACTGCCGAGCAGGCCGCGCTCGTAGGCCACCGCGACGGCAGCGGCCCGGTCCTTGACGCCGAGCTTCTCGAAGGCGTGCGCGAGGTGCGTCTTGACCGTCGCCTCACTGACGAACAGCGCGGCGGCGATCTCGCGGTTGGACCGCCCCTTGGCGATGAGGGCGACGATCTCGCCCTCACGCTCGCTCAACGCGTCGGAGCTGGAGCGGACGCGCGAGACGACGCGAGACGCGACCGTGGGCGAGAGCGCCGACTCCCCAGCCGCGGCCGCCCGGATGGCCGCGAACAGCTCGTCCCGTGGAGCGTCCTTGAGCAGGTAGCCCGTGGCCCCGGCATCGAGCGCGGCCATGATGTCCCGGTCGGTGTCGTACGTCGTCAGCACCAGCACGTGGGCACGGGCACCACGACGTCCCAGCTCGGCGATCGCCTCCACGCCACTTCCTCCGGGCATGCGCAGGTCCATCAGCACGACATCGGGGTCGAGGGACGTCACGAGCCGGACCGCCTCCGGTCCGTCCGACGCCTCGGCCACGACGTCGAAGTCGGCGGAGGCATCGCACATCCCCCGTAGCCCGTCACGCACCACCGGATGGTCGTCGACGATGAGCAGTCGCACCGGCTCGCTCACGCCGCACCCCCAGCCGCGGGCACCCGCAGCGAGACGGCGGTCCCTGCACCGGGCTCGGACTCCACGACCAGCTCACCGGCGACTCGTCCCGCACGGGCCGCCATGCCCGGCAGGCCGAACCCGCCGGCACCGTTCGGCCCGGTGGTGGAGGGATCGAAGCCCGCACCGTCGTCGCGGACGTCCAACAGCACCTCGTGGTCGAGGTAGGAGAGCGTCACGGCCACTCGCCGGGCGTGAGCGTGCCGAGCCACGTTGGTGAGCGCCTCCTGGGCGACCCGCACCACCGTCGCCTCGACGTGCTCACCGAGTGCGGCCGGCTCCCCGGTCGTGACGAGCTCGGCATGGGCTCCGTCACGGGAGAAGTCGTCCACCACCCGGCGCATCGCCAGGTCGAGTCCACCGTGCTCGAGCGTGGCGGGCAGGAGGCCCTGCACCGACCGTCTGGCCTCTCCGAGTGCACCCCTGGCGAGCTCGGCGGCACGGTACCGATGCCGCCGCGCGCTCGACTCCTCCGAGGCGTCCGCGGCAGCCTGCAGCTGCGTGACGATGCCGGTGAGACTCTGGGCGATCGTGTCGTGGATCTCCAGGGCCAGTCGCTCACGTTCCTCGTGCACACCGGCCTGCCTCGCCTGCTCCAGGAGCTCGGCCTGAAGACGCTCGTTCTCTGCAACCGCCTCCTCGAGCCGGGCGTTCGCCTGCTCGAGCTCCACGATGGTCGCGTCCCGGTCCCGGGCCGCATCCAGGTCCCGCCAGGTGATCTGCGCGAAGACGATGACCAGACCGGCGTTGATCACGAACAACCCGACGAAGACCCCCGTCTGGATCGGGTCGGAGGGCGGCAGACCTCCGGACTGTGAGCCCGCCATCGTCACGGCGGTGACCAGCAGCACCGGCCAGGCCCAGCGCCTGGGGACGTACTCGTCGGCGTCGAAGTAGCCCGCCACCGCGAACAGCGCGAAGAACGGGTTCAGCCAGGTGAGGACGAAGGCGATGGCGGTGCGGAGCACGAGGTAGCCGGCTCCGAGCGCACCGTCCGGCGGTTCCGGCCAGCGTCGGTCGACGCACACCCGGTGCAGGACCGCGACGACCAGCACGAGGGGGACGATGAGCTCGTACCGGTCGCCCAGCGGGACCAGGTCGGCGGTGAAGAACGCGATCGTGCTGGCGATCGCGAGCAGGAGGTACGGGCCGTACCTGATCGCCACCGTCCAGCGCTGGTCGAGCTGGTTGCGACCGAACCGTTCCGAGCTCTGACTCACGGCGCCTCCTCACTCACTCCCACCGGAAGTATCGCGCAGCGACCGCACCGGCGGCGACCGCCCAGACCACCATGACGACGACGTGGACCAGCGTGGGCCAGTCCCCCTGCATCGTGGCGTCCATCGCCAGGGCCGCCGCACCGAACGGTGTCAGCGCGACGACGTCACCCAGCAGGTCGGGCATGGCGGGCACGGGGAGCCACAGACCGGCCGTGAACATGAGCGGGAAGAGCAGCAGGGTCCCGAGCGTGGTGGCGATCTTGGCCGTGGGTGCGAGTGCGGTGACGAGCCCGCCGATCGCGAGGACGCTCCCGAGCAGGGCCGCCGCACCGTGCAGCACGTACTGGGCGAGCAGCAGGTCGCCCGGCCGGGCCGGTGTGGTGGAGAGGCGGCGCAGCACCCGCTGCTCGCGGTACGCCGCGACGACGGTCGGCATCGTGGCGATCGCGGCGAACAGCATCGCCACCATCGGCATGATCGCGACGTAGAGGGAGATCACGGACGTGCCGTCGTCGCCCTTCTCGCGGAAGTCCGGGATCAGGCCGAGGATGCCGAGCAGCAGCGGCGGGAAGACGACGATCCAGAACAGCGCGGACGGCTCGCGGGTGAACAGCCGGAACTCGGTACGCAGCACGGTGCCGGTCGCGGCGAGGGCGGTGGTGGAGGCCATGGTCAGGACACCTCGATCTGCTGGTCGGTGGGAGAGTGCGGCGCGTCGTCCCGGAGCTCCTCGTCCCGGGACGTGAGGTCGAGGAAGGCGTCGTCGAGCGTCGAGTCCTCGACCCGTAGGCGGTTCGGCCGGACGTCGCGGGCGCGGAGCACGTCGAGCACCTCCAGCACCGCGTCGTCGGTGAGGTTCAGCTCCAGGCGCTCCCCCTCGCTCAGTCGCACGTCGGTGACTCCGTCGACGGCGGACAGCACCTCGTGGGGGACGAGCGAGGAGGGCGTGAAGCTCATGGTCGTCGGCGCGCCCGTCTGCCCGATGATGTCGCGCGGGGTGCCCTCGGCGACGATGCGTCCCTCGGCGACGAGGACGAGCCGGTCGCACAGGTGCTGGGCCTCCTCCATGAAGTGGGTGACGAGGACGACGGTCGTGCCGTCGGCGCGCGCCTGCTCCACGACCTCCCACACGCCGCGCCGCGAGCGCGGGTCC
>JBQGDU010000155.1:0-4682 GCA_052039245.1 Aeromicrobium sp.
GGTCGTGACGGCGGGCGCGGCGATCGATGAGTCCAACCCCGTCGCGTCGGCCTTCACGGCAGCCCTCGGCGACGCCGGGCGCATCTTCTTCGGCACGGTCATGTGGATCGCCGCGATCACGTCGGTGATCGGCGCCTCCTACACCTCCACCTCGTTCCTGAAGGTGTTGGGCCAGTGGGTCACCGACTGGGAACGCTGGGTCGTCGTCGGCTTCATCGTCGCCTCGACCGCGATCTTCATCGTGCTCGGCTCGCAGCCCGTCTCGCTGCTGATCTTCGCCGGTGCGTTCAACGCCTTCATCCTGCCGGTGGGGCTCGGGCTGCTCCTCTGGGTCGCCTGGAGACGCAGCGACGTGTTGCACGGGTACCAGTACCCGAGGCCGCTGCTGCTGATCGGCGCCCTGGCGTGGGTGGCGACCATCGGCGTCGGCATCCCGGCCATCGACGCGCTCATCCAAGGAATCTGATGACCATCGACCTCAACAGCGACCTCGCGGAGAGCTTCGGCCAGTGGCGCATGGGCGACGACGAGACGATGCTCGGCATCGTCTCCAGCGCCAACGTCGCCTGCGGGTTCCACGCCGGCGACCCGACCACCCTGCGGAGCGCCTGCACCACGGCCGTCGCCAACGGCGTCGCGATCGGGGCGCACGTCGCGTACCGCGACCTCGCCGGGTTCGGGCGCCGCTTCATGGACGTCGCTCCCACCGAGCTCGCCGCCGACGTGCTGTACCAGCTGGGCGCGCTCGAGGGCATCGCCCGGGCCGCCGGAACGCGGGTCCGGTACGTCAAGCCGCACGGTGCGCTGTACAACACGATCGTCCACCACGAGGACCAGGCCGCCGCCGTCGTCGAGGCCGTGGCGGCGTTCGACACGACGATGCCGATCCTCGGTCTCCCCGGTTCGGCCGTCCTGCGACGGGCCGAGGCGGCCGGCCTCCCCGTCTTCCGCGAGGCCTTCGCCGACCGCGCCTACACCAACGAGTGGACGCTCGTGCCGCGTCGCGAGGAGGGTGCGGTGCTCAGCGACCCCGACGAGGTGGCCGAGCGCATGGTCCGGCTCGTCACCGAGGGCGTCGTCCGTTCCGTCGAGGGCATCGACGTCCCCGTCCACGCCGACTCGCTCTGCGTGCACGGGGACTCCCCCGGCGCGGTCGAGATGGCCCGCGCCGTGCGCGAGCGGCTGGACACCGAGGGCATCGACGTCGCCGCCTTCACCGGAGCGCCCGCGTGAGATGGCTGCCGTGCGGTGACGCCGCGGCGATCGTCGAGCTGGACGACCTCGCGCAGGTGCTCCGGCTGCACGCCGCGGTCGAGTCCGCACGGAGCGAGGGTCGCCTGGAGGGCGTCGTCGACGTCGTTCCCGCCGCCCGCACGCTGCTCCTGCGATGCACGGGGCGCGAGGCTCTCGAGCACGGAGCCGCGCTCGTGGACGCCCTCCACCTCGCGGACGACGTCCCGCTCTCCGGGCAGGAGGTGACCATCAGCGTCCGCTACGACGGTGATGACCTCGACGACGTCGCCGAGCTGTTGAGCGTCGATGCCGCCGAGGTCGTACGTCGGCACACCGAGACGGTGTGGCGCGTCGCGTTCACCGGATTCGCTCCGGGGTTCGGCTACCTCGTCTCCGACGACGGGTCCGCGCCGCTGGAGGTGGCCCGTCGGCCCGAGGCACGCACCACGGTGCCCGCCGGCGCAGTCGGCCTCGCGGGGGAGTTCACCGGCGCCTACCCCCGCTCGTCCCCGGGTGGCTGGCAGCTCATCGGCACCACCGAGACACGGCTGTGGGACGTCGATCGCGATCCGCCCGCGTTGCTGACTCCCGGCACCCGTGTGCGCTTCGAGGAGGTGCGATGACCTCGCTGCACGTCCTCTCGCCCGGGACGCTCACCACCGTCCAGGATCTCGGCCGCGCCGGTCACGCCGGACTCGGCGTCGCACCATCCGGCGCCCTCGACCCCGCGTCGCTGCGGCTGGCCAACCGGATCGTCGGCACCCACGAGGAGGCCCCAGCACTGGAGCTGACGTTCGGCGGCCTCGTGCTCAGCGCCGACGGGCCGTGCGTCGTGGCCGTCACGGGGGCACCCGTGACGCTCACGGTCTCCAACGAGGACGCGCGCACGTACGGCTGCGGCTCGGCCGTGCCGGTGCCGAACGGCGCCGAGCTGAGCATCGGCCCACCGTCCGGCGGCCTGCGCAGCTGGCTCGCGGTGCGCGGCGGTCTCGACGCCCCCGAGGTGCTCGGTTCGGCGAGCACCGATCTCCTCGCCGGCATCAACGCGCCACTCGCCGAGGGAGACGTCCTCACCGTCGGCCCGCCCCCGGGGGAGGCGCTGCCGTCGCTGGACGGCGCTCCCCTGTCCGTCCCGTCGGACGACTGCCTCACCCTCCGGGTCGTGCTCGGACCGCGGCACACGTGGTTCACCGACGATGCTCTCGCGTCCTTGCGGGAGCCGTGGACGGTGGACCAACGCAGCAACCGGGTCGGCATCCGCCTCGACGGTCCCGCGCTCGAGCGCGACGCCGAGCACGACGGACGCGAGCTGCCCAGCGAGGGCGCCGTCGCCGGCGCCGTGCAGGTGGCGTCCAACGGGCTCCCCGTGCTGTTCCTCGCCGATCATCCGGTGACCGCCGGCTACCCGGTCGTGGCGTGCGTCGTCACCGAGGACCTCCCGCTCGCCGCCCAGGCGGTGCCCGGCCAGACCGTCCGCTTCCGACCCGTGGAAGGCCCGCAGCTGCCATGACCGACGTTCGTTCACTCACCCCGGCCGACGCCCGCGGCCGCTTCCGCGCCGGCCTGCAGGTGCCGACGGCCGGCTGGTGCGACGGCTGGGCGCAGGCCAACCTCGTGGCCGTGCCCGCCGACCTGGCCTTCGACGTGCTGCTGTTCGCGCAGCGCAATCCCAAGCCGTGCCCCGTCCTCGACGTCGGCGAGCCCGGGGAGACCTCGCTCGCACTGCTGGACGGCGACGTGCGCACCGACCTTCCGGCCTACCGTGTCTTCGTCGACGGGGAGCTCGTCGAGGAGGTCGCCGACGCCACGCCGTTCTGGCGCGACGACCTCGTGACGTTCCTCGTCGGCTGCTCCTTCACGTTCGAGGACGCCCTCGTGCGCGGTGGGGTGCCGGTGCGGCACGTGGAGCAGGGACGCAACGTGCCGATGTACCGGACGTCGGTGCCGTGCCGTCCCGCGGGCCGGATGTCGGGGCCGCTCGTCGTCTCGATGCGTCCGGTCCCGGCGTCGCAGGTCTCCGACGCCGTCCGCATCACGTCTCGCTACCCCGCCGTCCACGGGGCACCCGTGCACGTCGGGGATCCGGGCGCGATCGGCATCACCGATCTCGAACGGCCCGACTACGGGGAGGCGGTCGACGTCCGACCGGGCGAGGTCCCGGTCTTCTGGGCGTGTGGCGTGACGCCCCAGGCGGCCATCGCCGCGTCGCGACCGGCCTTCGCGATCAGCCACGCCCCCGGCCACATGGCGATCACCGACGCGAGAGACTCCGACTACCTCGTGCCCTGACTCCCGCGTCGGCCCGGCCTCCGCCGTGGATCTCACCCGGTTCGCGATCCTGGTCCCGACACGTCGAGGCATCGGTCGTCCTGCCGAACCTCGCCTCGGCCCTCGTCCAGCGAGGTCCGGCCGACTCCGTCCCGCGGGTCGAAGAACACCGCGACCTCACCGGCCCAGCACCCCGAACCACGACCCCGCCGGTCGAGTAGCCCGGACCGCTGGGGGCACCGCCCCCGGAAGCGGGAGGTGCCCCACCTGCACGGAGCGCAGCGGAGTGCTGGGGGCCGAAGGAGCTGGTCCGGGCGTATCGAGACCACCGAACCATCATCGGTGCTCACCCAGCCACGATCGCTGTCCGGCCGTCCCACCGTCATCGCTCGGCCAGGAACTCCCGCATCAGCGTCGTGACCGCCTCGGGCTGCTCGATCGTGCTGGAGTGGCCCGCGGCGTGGACGATCTCGAGCCGGGATCCGGGGATGCCGGCGACGATGGTCTCGGACTTCTCGACCGGCGTGGCGACGTCCTCCTCGCCCACGACGACGAGGGTGGGCGCCGTGATCCGTGCCAGCTCCTCGATGATCGGGGCACGATCGGTCACGCCGAGGATGGCCGCACGCATCCCCTTGCGGTCCACGGTCCGGAGCTTCGCGAACCACGGCTCCACCACGGCGTCGCGCCGGTCGGAGGCCAGCGTCGTCGAGCCGAACATGATGGGCTCGACCTTCTTCCGGACCGGGCCCATCCCGAGCCAGCGGTAGATCAGGGCGAGCTGGCGGTACTTGGAGACCTTCTCGGGGTCCTCCGGCCCGGCACTCGTGTCGAGCAGGACGAGGGACCGGACCCTTTCGGGGTGGCGGGCGGCGAGCCGCATGCCGACGAACCCGCCCATCGAGAGTCCGGCGTAGTGGACGGCGTCGAGCCCGAGGTGGTCGAGGAGGGCCACGAGGTCGTCGGTGAGCGAGTCCATGTCGGCGGCGAGGTCCGGGGCTGCGGGGGTGTCGCCCTGCCCGCGCCAGTCGACGGTGATGCAGCGGTACTCATCGCGCAGTGCGTCGACCTGCGGGTGGTACATCCAGCCGCTGAACCGCAGCCCGTGGCCCATCACGAGGGCGGGGGCGTCGGGCCTCCCGGGCGGAGGTCCGGTGTCGGTGTGGTGGAACCGGATCCCG
>JBQGDU010000156.1:0-3280 GCA_052039245.1 Aeromicrobium sp.
TCCGACAGGCGCACGGTGCGTCCCGTGGCTGCGTCGAGGCTCTCCAGGAGAGCGGGGTCATCGAAAGAGACCCGGGTCTGCAGTGTCCTCGTGCTCGGGTCGGAGTCGGTCTCCTCGAACGCGCCGAGTGTGAACCACTCACCCTTGGCGGAGCGGACCAGCAGGCGGTCCACCTCGGTGTCACTGGGCACCTCGACCTGCAGGACCACGTCGGGTCCGGTCTGCGTGACACGCAGCGCCAGCTTGAGGTCGGCCGGGGACGACGGCAGCAGACGCCGTGACCTGGCGACGACGGCCCTACCAAGACGCATCGGTGGAAGCTCCTCGATCGGTGAGACTGCGGGCAACTCGGGAAGGATAGATCACGCCTCGCACCCACGAGATGGATTGACCTCCCGCGTCGCCAGGTCCGCTCGTCGTCACGCAGCGGCTCACTCGTGGGTCCTACTCGGCGCGACGCCTGAGGCGAGACACCACTCCCCTGACGCGCCGGGCGCGTCGCAGCACCCCCCGCGCGACTCGGCGCGGAGTCCAAGCGTGCCGCGGGTACGGACTGTTCCACCCGCCCGGCAGCCGCGTTCCCGGCGGGATCAAGAGGTTCGTGTCCTGGTCGCACTTGCTGATGGCGGAGAGCCACCGCTTGCGCGCGCGGTCGAACCCACGAGGCAGGTCGCCCGGCACCAGCAGCCAGTCGCGCTGCTCGCGGCTCACGAACCGGCGGTACTCCTCCACGACCGTCTTCGTCCAGTCTCCAGCGCCGTTGACGTGGTAGAGCGTGTATCCCAAGCCCTCCATCTCCTTCAGCGCCTGACCGAGATGGTCGTGATCGCTCGCGAAGAGGATCTCGAACACGATCGACGGGCGAGCCTCCCGGAACGTCTGCATCCCCCCGAACAGGACGTGCGACTCCAACGTCTCCACGTCGATCTTGATGACCGCCGGCCTGACCTGGCGCTCCTGGCAGTAGGCGTCGATGGTCGTCACGTCCACGTCGAGGGTCTCAAGGGCCTCGCGAAATCCCTCGGTCATCGAGTTCGAGGACTCGGACTTGGCGGATACGTAGAACTGCGCCGTCCCCGGTGAGGACGAGACGGCTACCTCCTCGACGAGGACGGTGAGGTTGTTGGCCAAGGACAACCGTCGCGCGATGTCCGCGGTCGCCGGGGTGGGCTCGAAGGCTCGAGCGTCCACGCTCCCCTCGGGGAAGACCGCGTCGATAAGGGCCGAGTAGAGCCCGATGTGCGCCCCGACGTCCAGGAAGGTCGCGGGCTTCGGGGCCACCTCCATCAACGCGAGGAGCGTGGCCTGCGTCGGGGGCTCGTAGCTCGCGAGGCCTCCACGCCTCAGTTGCCGCTGAACAGCCGTCTCCTTGCGGTTGAGCACGTTGATGGCACTCGGATAGGGCCCTTCACGACGCAGAACGCTCGTGTTGCGGGGGACGCGGACTACCAGAGGCATTTCGCTCCTTCGATCACAGCCAAGGAGAATGCTGAGCAAACTCCACCGCTCGGCGAGAAGGACATCGGTGTGCACCGACTCGCCATCCGCCGAGCCTACGACATGTGTGACGTGCAACACCGCAGCACGGTGTGCGCGTAAGACCGAGCGGAGCGACATCGAGCCGGACGGACCTCGCGATCGGGACCTCGTCCTGCTCGATGCTCACCTCTGGACGTACCGCTCAGTCGGACTGTCTGATCTGCTGCGTGCGCCTTCGCACGTGATAGAACGGCCGTCGCAAGAATCTCTTGCCGCGAAGCCACACCGTGCTCGCGGAGTTCCCCTTCCTGGCCACCACTCGATACAGGGCCGGATCCTCGTCCTTGTAAACGGAGAGCCCCGTCCCCTCTTCCTGCTCGAGTACGACGAAGCCGTACTTCTGACCCAGCAGCCGACCGAACTCGGGCCCGCTCTGGAATCGTCGATAGTGCCCGCCGAAGGTCTTGTCCCTCGCCTGGTCCTGGTCCGTTCTGAACTCTGCAGCGAGGAAGTCGCCTCGCTGAGCGCACTGGGCAAGCGTCTCCATCAGCGTTGCTTGCACCTCGGCCGGAATCGAGTGCAGGAAGAAGCGCATGTAGAACAGCACTGATCCTCCGCCGGCCATCCTTCTTCCCTCCTCGACCACCTCGCGGACCCTCGCACTGTCCGACACGTCGCACACCGCGAACGACAGCCGATCATCGAGACCGGTCAGCTCCGCCTTCTTCAGCGCATGTTCAACGCCTACATGAGCGCGATCAACCCCGAGAGCGCGGCGGCCCGCCTTCGAGAACGCGAAGCTGTCTCGACCGTCTCCGCATCCGATGTCCAAGACGGCTGCGGGCGTGTCCTGTCGCGCATTGATCTTCTCGAAGAACGTCGACCCGGTGGTGAACTCATGGCGTGCGTAGAAGTTCGCCCAGTACACGACTTCCAGGTCAGTAGCCGCCATCCTGGCGGCCATGTCGCGTGTGGTCCGAGCCTCCTTCCAAGAGAATCCGGCCTGCGGTACCCGCCAGTTCTCGCCATAGAGGTGAGCGACGATCTCCTCGGAGCTCACCGGAACCTTCACTCTGTGGCCAGCGACATCACCGTCCTCGATGCCGTGCCACTCGCCGCGATGGAAGTCGTCGTTGCCCGCCCGTCCCCATGGCAGAGCGAGGTTGTCGTCGCTGTCGAAGTACGTGTGGAAGAGGTCGATCCTCAGATGGGGATCCGTCGAGTCGTGGATGTGGAGCGCAGACCACTGACACTCGACATCCAGGCCGGCATCGATGAGCACGAGTGCAAGATCCCGGAGCTCAGCAGCGACCAGAGCGCCATCTCTGTGCTTCGAGAGGTACGCCGCGTCGAAGTCGTCGTCGTGCCCGATGAAGTCGTTCTCGCGAACTTGACCGAGCAGGCTGCCGTAGAAGATGAAGATGTCGTAGCCAGTAGCGGCCTTCACGACGTCGCCAACGCGCTCGTACAGATCTATCACCCGGGACTGCCACTGAGTATCGAGCCTCTTGGAAAGCTGAAGACGACCAGTTCGATCGAACACGAAACCGTCGGCGAAGCGCTGCCTCAGGTCCGCGACCGTGAACTCTGCGTCGCTGCTCCCGGCCCTGAAGACTCCCGTGCCCACGATCGAGAGCGGATCACCGTCAATGCGGATACTCACGTGGTCGGACTCCCCGACGTAAGCCCAGAGATCATGCAGAGCAAAGCGGAAGCCCTTCGCGACTCCATGCGTGTTGACAGTGGAGGGATGATCGGCCCACGTCGTCGTCACCACTAGGTCGTTGAGGCACAGATCAAC
>JBQGDU010000157.1:0-7025 GCA_052039245.1 Aeromicrobium sp.
CGGCTACCCCACGGTCCTCGGACCGGAGGCGGTCCGACGGACCATCGTCGACTGGCTCGAGCGGCGTACGGGCGCGGTCGGTCTCGGCACCGACCAGGTGCTCATGTCCATCGGGTCCCAGGAGCTCATCGCCAACCTGCCGATGCAGCTCGGGCTCGGAGCCGACGACCTGGTCGTCGTTCCGGAGCTCGCCTACCCCACGTACGAGGTGGGCGCCCGGTACGCCGGCTGCCAGGTCCTCGTCGCCGATGCCACGCTCGCGGCAGGCCCCGCGAGGCCGTCGCTCGTCTACGTCAACTCGCCGGCCAACCCGCATGGTCAGGTCCTCGGACTCGAGCACCTGCGCAAGACCGTGGAGTGGGCGCGGGCTCGTGGTGCGTTGCTCGTCTCCGATGAGTGCTACGTGGAGTTCGGGTGGGACAGCGAGCCGGTCTCGGTCCTGCACCCCGACGTGTGCGGGGACAGTCACGAGGGACTGCTGGCCCTGCACTCCACGTCGAAGCGCTCCAACCTCGCCGGCTACCGGGCGGCCTTCCTGGCCGGTGACCGCGACGTCGTGGCGGAGCTGCTCGCGGTGCGCAAGCACCTCGGCTTCATGGTGCCCACGCCCGTCCAGCAGGCCCTCGCCGCCGCACTCTGCGACGACGAGCACGTCCGCCTGCAGGTGACCCGTTACGCCGAGCGCCGCGAGGCGCTGCGCCGTGCCCTGGAGGGCGCGGGCTTCCGCATCGACCACTCCGAGGGCGCGCTGTACCTGTGGGCCACACGTGAGGAGCCCTGCCGCGACACGGTCGCGTGGCTCGCCGAACGCGGCATCCTCGTGGCACCCGGTGACTTCTACGGTCCGGCAGGGCATCAGCACGTCCGGATCGCCTTCACGGCCACCGACGAACGCATCGCCGCGGCGGTCTCCCGACTGCTGTAAAGATCACGTCAAGACGCGTCAAGGTGGCGTGAGAACGCCACCGGATCCCCCTTCGCGGGTGTGCGATGGGGCCATGACCCTCGAGAACGTCCTCGGCCTCGGTGCCGTCGTCGCGCTGCTCGGCTACCTCCTGGCCGCGCTGGTGTGGCCCGATCGGTTCTGAGCCGATGTCCGACACCCTGTCCGGCCTGCTGACGATCGGCACCCTGGTGGTGCTGCTGGCCCTCGTCCACGTCCCGCTCGGCGACCACATGGCCCGCGTCTACACCGACACCCGCCACCTGCGGGTCGAGCGAGCGGTCTACCGCCTCACGGGGGTGGCGCCCGACGCCGAGCAGAGCACCCGCGGCTACGTCCTGAGCCTGCTGGCGTTCACCGTCGCCGGGACCGCCGTCCTGCTCGCCCTCCTGCTCGGGCAGTCGGCGCTGCCGTGGGACCGCGGGCTGCCCGGCATGCCGTGGGACATGGCGTTGAACACGGCGGTCTCGTTCGTCACCAACACCAACTGGCAGTCCTACGGGGGCGAGTCGACCCTCGGGGTGGCCGCACAGACGGCGGGTCTGGCCGTGCAGAACGTCCTCTCGGCGGCGGTCGGCATGGCGGTCGCGGTGGCGCTCGTGCGTGGGTTTACCCGCTCCGGGAGCTCCACCCTGGGCAACTTCTGGGTGGATCTCGTGCGGGGTGTCGGGCGGAGCCTGCTGCCGCTCAGCCTGGTGGCGGCGATCGTCCTGCTGCTGCTCGGGGTGGTGCAGAACGTCTCCGACGTCACCGTGCGCACGCTGGCGGGCGACCAGCAGATGATCCCGGGAGGTCTGGCGGCGAGCCAGGAGGCGATCAAGCTGCTCGGCACGAACGGCGGCGGATACTTCAACGCCAACTCCGCCCACCCGTTCGAGAATCCGACCGCGCTGTCGAACCTCCTGCAGGTCCTCCTGATGCTGCTCATCCCGGTCAGCCTCACCCGGACGCTCGGCACGCTGGTCGGGAACCGCCGCCAGGGAGTCACGGTGCTCGCGGCGATGGGCGTCCTCTGGGTGGTGTCGCTGGCCGTCACGACGTGGGCCGAGGTCGGTGGGCAGGGTCTCGCCGGCCAGGCGGCCGGGGCGGCGATGGAAGGAAAGGAGACCCGGTTCGGGGAGTGGGCGTCGGCGCTGTTCGCCGTCAGCACCACGGGCACGTCGACGGGCGCCGTCAACGCCGCGCACGACTCCTTCTCGCCCCTCGGGGGTGGCGCGGTCCTGGTGAACATGATGCTCGGTGAGGTCTCGCCCGGCGGCGTCGGCAGCGGTCTCTACGGCATCCTCGTCATCTCGGTGCTGGCGGTCTTCGTGGCCGGTCTGATGGTCGGGCGGACACCGGAGCTGCTCGGCAAGAAGATCGGGACGCGGGAGATGACGTTCGTCGCCCTCTACGTCCTCGTGACCCCGGCGCTCGTGCTCGTGGGCATCGGGATCGCGATCACCCTGCCGGTCACCGCCGGTGCCATGGGCAATCCGGGTGGCCACGGCTTCACCGAGGTGGTCTACGCCTTCACCTCGGCCGCGAACAACAACGGCAGCGCGTTCGGAGGCCTCACCGTCACGTCGATGTTCTTCCAGGTCGCGTTGGCGGTGGCGATGCTGCTGGGGCGGATCGTGCCGATGCTGCTCGTGCTGCTGCTGGCCGGCTCCTTGGCGCGCCAACGGACGGTGCCCCGCACCGTCGGCACCCTCCCGACGGACACGCTGCTCTTCGCCGGCCTGGTCGTGGGCGTGGTCGTGCTGGTCTCCGCCTTGACCTACTTCCCGACCCTCGCCCTCGGTCCGGTGGCCGAGGCCCTGACAGGAGCGAGCCGATGAGCACCGCGATCAGCGTGTCCCAGCTGGGAGCACAGCTCCCCGTGGCCGTGCGCAAGCTCGACCCCCGTCACCTGTGGCGCAGCCCGGTGATGTTCGTGGTGTGGATCGGCTCCCTCGTCACGACGATCTCGGCGGTCGTCGACCCGAGCGTCTTCGCGATCGCGATCGCCGCGTGGCTGTGGCTCACAGTGCTGTTCGGCAACCTCGCCGAGGCGGTCGCCGAGGGTCGGGGGAAGGCCCAGGCCGACTCGCTGCGCGCTGCCCGCACCGACGTCACTGCGCGGCGCATCGACGACGGTGCGGAGACGGTCGTGGCCGGCACGGAGCTGCGTGTGGGGGACCGGGTCCGGGTCTCGGCCGGAGAGGTGATCCCCGGCGACGGCGACGTCGTCGAGGGCGTCGCCACCGTCGACGAGTCGGCGATCACCGGCGAGTCCGCCCCGGTGGTCCGTGAGGCCGGCGGCGACCGCAGTGCCGTGACCGGCGGCACCCGGGTCCTCTCCGACGAGGTCGTCGTGCGGATCACCGCGGCACCGGGCCAGACGTTCCTGGACCGGATGATCTCGCTGGTCGAGGGCGCCGAGCGACGCAGGACGCCCAACGAGATCGCCCTCTCCACACTGCTGGTCAGCCTGACGATCGTCTTCCTGCTCTCGGTGGCCTCGCTCGCGCCGATGGCCGACTACGCCGGGGCCCCCCAGTCGACGACCGTCCTCGTGGCGCTGCTGGTCTGTCTCATCCCCACCACGATCGGGGCGCTGCTGTCGGCCATCGGCATCGCCGGGATGGACCGCCTGGTGCGCGTCAACGTCCTGGCGATGTCCGGACGAGCGGTCGAGGCGGCGGGGGACGTGAGCACCCTGCTGCTCGACAAGACCGGGACGATCACGCTCGGCAACCGTCGCGCCTCTCGGTTCCTGCCGGCCGAGGGGGTCGGCGCGGACCGTCTCGTGGAGGCGGCACGACTCGCCTCGTTCGCCGACCTCACGCCGGAGGGACGCTCGATCGTGGAGCTGGCGGTGGCCGAGGGTGCCGATGACGCGCCGTTGCCGCGCGGGACGGAGACGGTCGAGTTCACGGCACAGACCCGGATGTCCGGAGCCGACCTCCCGGACGGACGGGTCCTGCGCAAGGGGGCGGGGAGCGCGGTGGCGGCCTGGGCGGGACAGGACCTTCCGCCGTCGGTGGCCGACGTGGTGCAGGAGGTCGCCCGCTCCGGCGGCACTCCGCTCGTCGTCGCCGAGCAGCTCGGGGAGCGGACCACGGTGCTGGGAGTGGTCCACCTCAAGGACGTGGTGAAGGAGGGCATGTCCGAACGCTTCGTCGAGCTGCGTCGCATGGGCATCCGGACCGTCATGGTCACCGGGGACAACGCCCTGACCGCCCGGGCCATCGCCGAGGAGGCTGGTGTGGACGACGTGCTGGCCGAGGCGACGCCGGAGGACAAGATGCGGCTGATCCGCGAGGAGCAGTCCGGCGGTCGGCTCGTGGCCATGACCGGCGACGGCACGAACGACGCCCCGGCCCTCGCCGCCGCGGACGTCGGTGTCGCGATGAGCTCGGGCACGTCGGCCGCCAAGGAGGCGGGCAACATGGTCGACCTCGACTCCGACCCCACCAAGCTCATCGACGTCGTCCGCATCGGCAAGCAGCTGCTGATCACCCGGGGCGCCCTGACCACCTTCTCGATCGCGAACGACCTCGCGAAGTACTTCGCGATCGTCCCGGCGATGTTCGTGACGGCGTACCCCGCGCTCGACCGGCTGAATCTCATGGGCCTGTCCACGCCGCAGTCGGCGATCCTGTCCGCGGTCATCTTCAACGCGCTCGTCATCGTCGGTCTGATCCCGATCGCCCTGCGCGGAGTGCGCAGTCGGGCACAGGGGGCGGCCGCGATCCTGCGACGCAACCTGCTGGTCTACGGCCTCGGCGGCGTTGTCGTCCCGTTCGTCGGCATCAAGCTCATCGACCTCGTCGTCTCCACCATCCCAGGAATCGGGTGATCCCCATGCGTGACTTCTCCCGTCAGCTCCTCGCCGCCGTGCGCCTGCTGCTGGTCATGACCGTGCTCCTCGGCCTGCTGTACCCCGCCGCCGTCTGGGCGGTCGGTCGCGCGGCCCCGGACCGGGCCGACGGCAGCCTGGTGCGGGTGGACGGCGAGGTCGTCGGCTCCCGGCTCCTCGGCCAGTCCTTCCAGGGACCCCGCTGGTTCCACTCGCGTCCCTCGGCGATCGAGTGGGACGGGCTGGCCTCCGGTCCGTCCAACCTCGGGCCCTCCAACCCCGCGCTGGTCAAGGCCATCGAGGAGCGTCGGATGGTGGTGGCGCGCACCGAGGGCGTCTCGCCGGGGGAGGTGCCGCCGGACGCGGTCACGACCTCCGGGTCCGGCCTGGACCCGCACATCAGCCCTGCCTACGCGGCCTTGCAGGTGCCCCGTGTGGCCAAGGAGCGTGGGCTCTCGGAGGGTGACGTGCGCAAGCTCGTCCACGACGCCACCCGGGACCGTTCGCTGGGGTTCCTCGGGGAGCCGACGGTGAACGTCCTGGAGTTGAATGCAGCGCTGAACGCCGCCCCGCAGGGTGCAGACTGAGCGTGTGGAAGGCGAGTCGGCGATGAGCGCGGTCGAGCGCGGCAGCCTGCGGGTCTACCTCGGTGCCGCGCCCGGAGTCGGCAAGACGTACGCGATGCTCGACGAGGGGTGTCGCCGGGCCGGCCGCGGGACCGACGTCGTGATCGGTGTCGTGGAGACGCATGGTCGCGTCCGCACGGCGGAGCGCCTGGGTGGTCTGGAGGTCGTGCCTCGTCGACGGGTCGACTACCGCGGCACCGTCCAGGAGGAGATGGACGTCGATGCGGTGCTGCACAGGGCGCCAGCGGTGTGCCTCGTGGACGAGCTGGCCCACACGAACGTGCCCGGCTCAGGGTCGGTGAAGCGCTGGCAGGACGTCGAGCGTCTGCTGGAGGCTGGGATCGACGTCGTCACCACCGTCAACATCCAGCACCTGGAGTCGCTCAACGACGTCACGGAGGCGATCACCGGGGTGCGGCAGCGCGAGACCGTTCCCGACTCCTTCGTCCGATCCGCCGAGGCCATCGAGCTGGTGGACATGAGCCCGTCGGCCCTGCGACGACGCATGGCGCACGGCAACGTCTACCCGAGCGAGCGGGTGGACGCCGCGCTGGGGCAGTTCTTCCGCGAGGGCAACCTCGCGGCGCTGCGCGAGCTGGCGCTGCTCTGGCTCGCGGACCGGGTCGACGAGGGGCTGGCCCGGTACCGCGACGACCACCGCATCGAGGAGACCTGGGCGACGCGGGAGCGCATCGTCGTGGCGGTCACGGGAGGCCCTGAGTCCGAGGCCCTGATGCGTCGGGCGTCGCGCATCGCCTCGCGGGCCGCCGGGACCACGTGGATGGCGCTCTACGTCTCCCGCGGCGACGGGCTGCGCCAGACCGGCCCGGACCGGCTCGAGGAGCTGCGCGCGGAGGCCGAGGAGCTCGACGGATCGTTCCACTCCGTGGTCGGGGATGACGCTGCCGAGGCCATCATCGAGTTCGCGCGGGGTCGCAACGCGACCCAGGTGCTCGTCGGCGCGAGTCGGCGAGGCCGGCTCTCGACCCTGCTGCGGCCTGGCATCGGCGAGACGGTCATCGCCACCTCCGGCGACCTCGACGTCCACATCGTCACCCACGACGAGGCCCGGCGTCGGGCAGCGACGCTGCGTCAGCAGAGCGCGCTCGGGACGCGCCGCACGGCTGTCGGCTACCTGCTCGCGCTCTCGGCACCGTTCGTCCTCGCCGTGGTGCTGCACATTCCGCCGAACGCGAGGGGCATCACCATCGAGTCGCTGCTGTTCATGGCGCTCGTCGTGGCCACCGCGATCGTCGGCGGGTTGCGGCCCGCGGTCGTCGCTGCGCTGGTCAGCGGTGGCGTCCTCAACTACTTCTTCACCGAGCCGGTGCGGACGTTGCAGGTCGCGGCGGGGGAGAACGTGGTCGCGGTCATCGTGTTCGTCCTGGTCGGCACGGCCGTGGCGCTGGTGGTCGACCGCGCGGCCAGGATGGCCGGGCTCGCCGCACGGGCGCGCGGACAGGCCGACACGCTGAGCGTCCTCGCGCACCAGCTCGTGCAGGCGGGCAGCGACCCGGGCCGGCTCCTGGAGAGCACCGTGGAGCTCTTCGGTCTGCGCGGCGCAGCCCTCGTGGGTGCCGACGGAGTGGTCGTCGACGCCCGGGGCGAGACAGGGTCCGCGGACCTGGAGGTC
>JBQGDU010000158.1:0-16822 GCA_052039245.1 Aeromicrobium sp.
GTGTAGACGCTGGAGGCGATGTGGTCGCGACCGATCCGCATCGCCGACGCGAACAGCTCGGCCGCGCGCGCCGTGGGACGCAGCGCCCGCATCTCCCACACGGCACTCGCCTGGGTCACGGTCACGTCGTTGAGGACGCCGAGCCCGGCGATCACCATCGTGGCGGCGACCACGGCGCCCATCTGCAGCTCCGGGACGGTGGCCACGAGGGTGCGGTCGTCCTCCGAACCGATGCCGGTCAGGTGCGCCCAGTCCGTGGCCCAGGCGCCGACGGCCGCGGTGAACGCGATGCCGAAGTACGTGCCGAACAGCGCCGACGTCGTGCGGATGGAGACGCCGTGGGCGAGGTAGAGCAGGACGGTCATGATGAGGACCGAGCCGACGACGGCTACGAGCAGCGGCGACTCCCCGGCGAGGATCGCCGGCAGCACGAACTTCATCAGGGCGAACAGGGTGATCCCGACGCCGAGCAGCGCGAAGAGGCCGCGCCACCGGGCGACGACGATCGCCAGGATCGCGAAGGCGGCCGTCAGGGCGAGCAGAGGCGTTCCGCGCTTGAAGTCGAGGAACTCGTAGGAGACCTCCTGGCCCTCCGGCTCGATCCGGATCAGGTCGATCTCGTCGCCCTCGGCGATGCCGGCCTGGGTGCGTGCGGAGTCCAGCGTGAACTCCGCCGGGCCGGCGTCGGTCTGTGCCACCACCTGGGCGCAGTTCCCGTCGACGGTCGGCAGCTGGTCCGGGCCCTCGCCGCCGGATCCGCAGTCGAACTCCTCCACCGAGCTGACCGTGGCCGAGACGGTGGAGACGCCCTCGCCCGAGATCGGGTTGCGGTCGCGTGGGACGTCGCCCGCGCTCGGCCACAGGGCCACCATCGCGGCGAGGGAGATGAGGGTCAGGATGCCGACGACGACCGCGAGGACGGTGCCGAGCCGCTTGCGTGGAGGACCGACGTCGAGGTTCTCGGCTCCGTGAGAGTGCGCGTGTGCCACGGGTCAAAGGGTGGCACGGCGGCGCGGGGGAACGACGCAGACGTGCCGGGAGGTGGTCGTCAGCCGAAGCTCAGGCTGCTCGCGATCGGACCGGCGATCTCGGCGGCCTCGTCGAAGGTCGCGGCGGGCGTCTGCACGAGCAGCACGGCGCCGGCTCCGTCGCCACCGAGGGGCACCAGCACACGTCGGACCGTCTCGCCGTCCACGTCCTCAGGGCAGTCGAACGCCGCGTTGCCGGCGAGCTCGACGCGCTCGCACGCGATGTCGTCCGAGGCCAGTCCGGCAGTCGTCGACTCGGCCTGCTGCTCCGCGGCCTCCAGCGAGCCGAAGGTCGTCACGACCACCTGGTCGAGCGGGTCCGTGCCCTGCGCCGCGATGGCGACCGTCTCGGCCAGCTCGTCCTCGGACTCGGTCCAGCCCTCCGGGAGATCGACGGTGACGAGGCCGTCCGGAGAGCTCACCGGCGTCGTGCTGGCCGTGGCCGTGTCCTCGGCCGCGGTGTCGGCTGCCGTCGCGTCGGCGGGCCCGTCCCCGCCGCTGCAGCCGCCCAGGGCGAGGACGAGCACGGCGGTGGCGACGATCGCACGCATGATCCCCCCTGAAGGTGACTCGAGCTGGACGGCACAGAAGATAGCAGCAGCTCTCGTGCCAGCATGGGGTCATGAGCGAGCGCCAGCGTGCGAACGACGGGACCCGAGCGCAGTCACGTCCCGACGCCTCCTCTCAGGACGTCACCGCGGCGAGCGAGGACGACGTCGAGGAGCTCCCCGGTGCTGTGGGTGGCGCCACGCGCGTCGGACGAACTGTGCGGCGACCCACCGGGCCGTGGACCCCGGCCGTGCACGGACTGCTGGGTCACCTGTCGGCCGCGGGCCTGTGGGGCGTGCCCACCGTCCAGGGGATCGACGACGACGGACGCGAGGTGCTCTCGTACGTCGAGGGCCGCGGTGTTCCGGTGGATCGCGAGATCGTGCTCGACTCCGTCCTCGAGGAGGCGGTGACGTGGCTGCGGGAGTACCACGACGTCGTCGAGACGTACCGACCCGAGGGCGAGCTGACGTGGCGCGGTGGCGCGCGTGCCCTGGCCGAGGGCGAGATCATCTGCCACCACGATCCCGGCGCCTACAACTGGATCATCCAGAGCGGCCACTTCGTGGCGATGATCGACTGGGACATGGCTGGACCGGGACGTCCCATCGAGGACCTCGCGTTCCTCGCCTGGACGGCGATACCGCTCTACCGCGACATCGGCGCCGCGGAGACCGCACGCCGCCTGGACCTGCTGGTCGACGCCTACGGCGAGTGGGGCCCGATGACGGTCCTGGACGCCGTGGTGGAGCGCATGAGCGCGGCAGCGGACCGGATCGAGGCCG
The DNA here is from genome assembly GCA_052039245.1 of Aeromicrobium sp. GTDB lineage: Bacteria > Actinomycetota > Actinomycetes > Propionibacteriales > Nocardioidaceae > Aeromicrobium. Next base: position 2,363 of record JBQGDU010000158.1, read on the forward strand.
GCATCGCCCGAGGGGACGCCGGCATCGCGAACCTGCAGAAGGTGGGGGAGCCGCAGCGGACCCGTGACCGGGTGGCCGCGTTCGCGGCCCGGCGGCCGGAGATCGAGGAGCGGCTGTGACGGTGCAGCGGCCTCCGCTGGCCGAGGAGCTCGACCTGGCTCCCCATCCCGAGGGCGGATGGTTCCGGCAGACCTGGGCCTCATCCGTCGAGGTGACGTTGGCGGACGGTCGGGTGCGTCCGACGGCCACCCTCATCTGGTTCATGCTCCCGGCGGGTGAGTCCTCGGCGTGGCACCGGGTCTCCTCGGACGAGATCTGGCTGCATCACACCGGCGCGGTGACGATCGAGCTCGGTGGGGAACGTGACCTGCCGGTGGCCGAGGCGCGCCACGTGTGCGGCCCTGAGGGGTCGCAGGTCCTCGTCCCGGCCGGCCACTGGCAGCGCACCGTGCCGTCGGATGACGACGCACTGGTCAGCTGTCTGGTCTCCCCGGGCTTCGACTTCGACGACTTCTCCCTCGTCGGACCGCCGCGACCTGCCGCACAGTGACCTGACTCACACGTAGAGTTCCGGGCATGGACTCGGCGCTCAGCACGATCGGCCTGCCGATCGCCCTCGGCATCATCATGTTCGGTCTCGGGCTGTCGTTGACGCCGGACGACTTCCGCCGTGTCGGCCGCCATCCCAGGGCCGTCGTCGTCGCCCTCGCCTGCCAGCTGCTGGTGCTTCCGGTCTTCTGCTTCGGGCTGGTCCTCGTGCTCGACCTGCCACCCCTGCTCGCCGTCGGCATGCTCCTGCTCGCGGCGTCCCCTGGAGGAACGAGCGCCAACCTGTTCAGCCACCTGTTCAAGGGCGACGTCGCGCTCAACGTCTCGCTGACCGCGATCAACTCCGTCATCGCGATCGTGACGCTCCCCGTGATCACCAATCTCGCCATCGCGTGGTTCGAGCTGGATGACACCGTCTCGCTGCAGTTCCGCAAGGTGGTGGAGGTCTTCGTGGTCGTGCTGGCGCCCGTCGCCCTCGGCATGCTGGTGCGCCGGCTCCGACCGGACTTCGCCGAGGCGATGGACAAGCCGGTGCGGATCGCGTCGGCGGTCATCCTCGGGGTCCTGGTGCTCGCCATCCTCATCGGCCAGCGCGAGGACGCGGGGGAGTACTTCGCGCAGGTCGGGGTCGCCGCCACGCGGGGCGGCGTCGCGAGCCTGACGGTCGGCTTCTTCGTCCCCCGGTGGGCGGGAGTCACCGACCGTCAGGCCGTCGCGTCGTCGTTCGAGATCGGTGTCCACAACGCGACGCTTGCGATCTACGTCGCCGTCGAGGTGCTCGACAGCACCGAGATCTCGATCCCCGGCGCCGTCTACGGGCTCATCATGTTCCTCCTGGCGGCGGTCTGGGGGATGGTGCTCACCCGGTTCGTCGTCCGAGATCGAGACGCCGGTCGAGCCGCAACCCCCTGAGCACGTGCTCGTCGTGGCTCACGACGAGCATCGCCCCCTCGTAGGAGTCCAGCGCCTGCAGCAGGTGCTCCACGCTCGCGAGGTCGAGGTGGTTGGTGGGCTCGTCGAGCAGCAGCAGCTGCGGGGCTGGGGTGGCCAGCACGAGGCACGCGAGCGTCGCCCGCAGCCGTTCCCCGCCGGACAACGTCGAGGCGAGTCGTTCGGCGTCGCGGCCGCGGAACAGCAGCCGCGCGAGCTGGGCCCGTACGTGCTGCGGATCGGCGCCGGGCGCTCGACCCAGGACGTTCTCGACCACGGAGAGCTCGTCGTCGAGCAGGTCGGCCGACTGCGGCAGGTAGGCCATCGGCACCCGCACCGACACCTCGCCGGACGCTGGGGTCTCGAGCCCGGCGAGAGTGCGCAGGAGCGTCGACTTCCCGGTTCCGTTGTCGCCGACCACGCCCACCCGTTCCGGACCGCGCACGTGCAGCCCCGCCGGCCGGTCGACATGGGCGAGCACGAGGTCGGTGGCGAGGGCGACGTCGCGTGTGCCCGGGACCCTGGTCTCGGGCAGGTCGAGCCGGATCTCCTGGTCGTCCCGCACCCGGTCCTGGGCCTCGTCGAGACGCTCCCTGGCCTGGGCGACGTCCTCCGCGTGCTCGCCGCGCAGGCGACCGGCGGACTCCTGTGCGGCGCGCTTGCGCAGCTTCATCACCGCGCGCGGCTCCCGCTTGTTGGTGTACGCCTTGTCCGCGTACCGCCGTCGTCGCGCGAGCTTGACCTGGGTCTCCTCGTGCTCACGCTGCTGCTTGCGCAGGTCCGACCGGGCGTCGCGCACGGCCCGCTCGGCCACCTCCTGCTCGTGGGCGACAGCCTGCTCGTAGGTGCTGAACGGTCCGTCGAACGTGCGGACGGCTCCACCGCGCACCTCGACGACGTCGTCGACCCGCTCGAGCAGCTCCCGGTCGTGACTCGCCACGACGAGGCAGCCCTGGAAGCCAGAGACGACGTCCAGGACGACGTCGCGCGCTCGACGGTCGAGGTGGTTGGTGGGCTCGTCCAGCAGGAGCACGTCGGGAGTCTCGAGCAGACGCGCCGCGAGGGCGAGCAGCGTGAGCTCTCCTCCGGAGAGCGTCGCGAGGTCACGGTCGAGCGGGTCCGGCGTGCCCAGACCGAGTCGGCCCAGACCGAGCCGCCCCAGCTGGGCGATCGATCGCTCCTCGACGTCCCAGTCGTCCCCGAGGAGGTCGAACCATCGCGGGTCCGCGTCACCGGACTCGATCGCGCGCAGCGCCGCACGTCGCGTGCTGATGCCGAGCGCGTCGGACACGGTGCGCCCCGGCATGCGGGGATCCTGGGGCAGGTACGCCCGGCGGCCGTCGACTCGTACCGAACCCGTCGTGGGGACCAGGTCGCCGACCAGCAGGCGCAGCACCGTGGACTTCCCGCTGCCGTTCGCCCCGATGATGCCGTGCCGCCCCGGGCCGAGCCCGAGGTCGATGTCGGCGAGGACCGTCGATCCGTCGGGCCAGGTGTGCGTGAGGTGGTCGAGGGTGAGGGTGGCGGACATGGGCAGCTCCACGGGAGTCGCAGGGACGGGACGCGTGTGGAGACGCTGCACTGGATCGCCGGGCTGGGTCGTCGGGTCGGGTCACCGCCACGAGCGTGGACCGCGCGGGCGCGCGCCCGGGACCGGTCGGAACCGTGGGTGAGGTCGACGAGACAGGTGCCGACGCGAGTCGGCGGATCGCGCGACGATGTCGCGCAGGTCTCGGACCTCAGCTCTTCACGGTGTCGGTTCCTCCGAAGGATGGACGATCGTCGGATCAAGAGTAGACCTGCGGCCGATGCCGTGTCGAACCGTGCACGTCTACCGTGACGCCCATGACGCAGACGCTGAGGCCGCCGCGCCATCGGATCGAACGTCGCGCCGTGCTCTGGTGGGTGCTGCGGGCCCTCCTGACGTACGGACTGCTCGTCGTCGCGATGGTCGTGACGGCACTGTTGTGGGACGCCGCTCGCGTGTGGTTGTACCCCCTGATCGCGCTCGCGGTGGTGATGCTCCTCGTGCACGCGCTCGTGGCTCCACGATGGCGCTACGCCGTGCATCGCTGGGAGACCACCGACGAGGCCGTCTACTCGCTGACCGGCTGGTACGTCCGCGAGTGGCGCGTCGCACCGCTCTCCCGGGTACAGACGGTCGACGCCGTGCGTGGCCCGCTCGAGCAGATGCTCGGCCTGGCCACGCTGCGCGTCACGACGGCCTCGTCGTCGGGGGCGATCCAGGTGGTGGGCCTGGAGCATCGGCTGGCAGCCGAGACGGCCGAGCGCCTGACCGCGGTCACCGAGCGCATCCCGGGGGACGCCACGTGAGCATCGCGGATGCGCCGTCGACGGAGGAGGAGGTCGTCGAGGACGACCAGCCGCTCGACGTCGACGTGCCGTGGCGCCGGCTCAGTGCTCGGATGATCGCCGTCGACCTCGCGCGGACCGTCGTCTCGGTGGCTCCGTCGCTCGTCGCCTTCGTCGTGCTCGACGTCTCCGTCGGCTGGGGCACGGGCGGCGCACTCGTCGCCCTGGCGGTCTTCGGCGTGGTGGGTGCCGGGCAGGACGCGCTCCGCTGGGTCACCACGCGGTACCGCCTCACCGACGACCACCTCGAGCGCTCCACCGGTCTGTTCGTGCGTCGCTATCGTCGGATCCGCCGCGAGCGGATCCGCAGCGTCGACGTGGACGCCAGGCTGAGACACCGCGTGGCCGGTCTACGCGTGGTGCTGGTGGGAGCCGGGCAGCAGTCCGCCGCCTCGGAGTCCGCGCTGGCGCTGGACGCGGTCGTGCGGGCTGATGCCGAGCTGTTGCGTGACCGCCTGCTGGACGACGAGGGCGAGGGCACCGACGAGCGTCAGGTGTTCGCCACGTTCCGACTGTGGTGGGTGGTCTTCAACGTCGTCGGCATCTGGGCGTTCCTCATGGCCGCGGGTGTCCTGTGGGGTGGCGGGTTCTTCCTCAGTGCGTTCGGTCTCGATCCCTTCGGCTGGGCGGCCGGGTTGGTCGGCTGGGGCGGTCTCGACTGGATCGAGCGCGCTGGTCTCGTGGCAGCGGTGATGCTGGTGGTGGGGGTGCTCGGTCTGGCGATCACCTACGTGACCCAGTACTGGGGCTTCGAGCTGGCGAGGGTGCCCGGGCAGCAGACCACACAGCTGCGCACCCGGCACGGCCTGCTCCGGACCCGCGAGGTGAACCGCGACGATCTTCGCCTCCGAGGAGTGATGATCAGCGAGCCGGTGGCATGGCGCTGGATGCGTCTGGCGGACACCGAGGTGATCACGACGGGCCTGTCCATCTGGAACGCCAACCAGCCGGCGTCGATCCTGCCGCGGGCTCCTCGGGCGGTGGCACGGCAGGTGGCCTCTCGGGTGCTGGACGTCGAGCCGGACCCGGTCTCCGCGCCGTTGCTGCGTCAGCCGGGCCGCGCCCTGCGACGTCGTCTCGTGTGGTCCACGGCGGTCACCGTCGTCGTCGTGGCGGTCCTGCTGTACGTGGTGGCGCTCACCGGCCTTCCGGCGTGGGCGGTGTGGATCGGCGCCGGGCTCTGGCCGTTCGCCCTCGGGGCCGCCGGCGTGGCCTACCGGGCGCTCGGGTACGGCATCGTCGGTGCCTACGCCGTGGTGCGCTCCGGTCTGCTCTCCCGGCGGACCGCCGTCCTGCAGCGCAGCGCCGTCAGCACGATCGTCGTCCGCGAGTCGCTCCTGCAGCGCCGCCTCCGGCTGCGGTCGGTGACGCTCGCGACGGCCGCCGGCTGGGGCGGGTACACGGCCCCGGACCTGGACGCCGAGGAGGCGCTCGTCTTCGCCCGTCGGGCGGCCCCGGGGCTCCTCGATCCCGCTATCGTCGAGTCATGAGCGACCGCACGGACACCATCTGGTTCGCCCCGGACGACGATCCGCATGAGCTCGTCAAGGCCCTCGAGGCCGAGGGGTACGCGGTACGGATCGAGCAGGGCAGCGGCGACGTCGGCGGCGCCGAGCCCGGTGACACCTTCACCGTGCTGACGGTCCAGCCGTTCGACGACGGTGTCGAGGCGCTCGTCGACGTCTACGGTGGCTGGCTGCCCGGGGACGAGCGGCTCAGGCCGACAGATGGGTCCGCAGGAAGTCCACCTGCAGGAGCTTGAGGTTCTCCGCCACGACCTCGGCCGTCGTCATGTGGGTGACGCCGGACAGCGGCAGCACCGTGTGCGGGCGGCCGGCAGCGAGCAGTGCCGAGGACAGCTGGAGCGTGTGCGCAGCCATGACGTTGTCGTCGGCGAGACCGTGCACGAGCATGAGCGGTCGCTCCAGGCCCTCCGCGAGCGGCAGCAGGGAGTTGTGGTCGTAGACGTCGGGGCGGCTGACCGGGTCGCCGAGGTAGCGCTCGGTGTAGGCCGTGTCGTAGAGCCGCCACTCGGTCACCGGCGCCCCGGCGACGGCCGCGTGGAAGACGTCGGGCCGGGCCAGCACGGCGAGTGCGGACAGGTAGCCGCCGTAGGACCAGCCGGTGATGCCGACGCGTGAGGCGTCCACGTCGTCGGGGAACTGGGCGGCGACAGCCTCGAGAGCGTCGACCTGGTCGGCGAGGGTGACCTCGGCGAGCGAGTCCAGCACCTCGCGTTCCCACGCCGCACCGCGGCCGGGCGTGCCGCGACCGTCGGCGACGATCACGCAGAAGCCCTGGTCGGCCAGCCACTGCGGCTCCAGGAACATCCGGGCGCTCGCGAGGACACGCTGGGCGTGCGGCCCTCCGTAGGGATCCATGAGCACCGGGAGGCGACGGGCGCCGGGTACGTGGTCGCGGGGGAAGAGCACCGCGGTGCGCAGCGCTCTCTGCCCGGCGTGCAGGAGGGTGACGGTGGGCTCGAACGGTGCCGGCTCGGACGCCACGGTGATCTGCTGCGGGGCCTCCTCGCCACGGTGCACGGTGACGGTGGTGCCGACGGCCTCGAGCGCCGACCGGGTGACGACCGTGGTCGGGCCGCCCACGACCGCGGAGTGCACGGCCGTGCCGTTCGTGACCGGCGTGGTGGTGCCGTCGAGGCCGATGCGCACGACCTGCACCTCGGTGGGCTCGTCGGACGCGGTGACGACGACGGCGTCCGGGTGGACGCTCACGATGCGTCGGACCTGCCACGTCGCGTCGCCGACGGAGCGACCGTCGATGACCAGCCGACGCGCACCGTCGGTGTCCTCGACGCCCACGAGGCGACCGTCCGGACCGAACCGCGGCGTGCTGGTGACCTCCACCCAGGCCTCGTCGGTGAGCTCCCGCAGCACCGACGTGCTGCCGTCTGCGACGTCGAGCGCCAGCACGTGTGCGGTGCGCTGGTCGCGACTCATCACCTGCAGCACGGGCGCACCGTGCTCGGTCCAGGAGACGCTCGCGAGGTACTCGAACCGCTCGTGGTCCCAGACCACCTCGGTGCGTCGGCCGTCGAGGCCCACGTGCCACAGGCCGATCGTCGCGTTGGGGGTGCCGGCGGACGGATACCGCTGGGCGACCGGCTCACGCTCGGGGTGCTCGGGGTCGCTCACGAACCACGTCTGCACAGGGGCCACGTCGAACTGCTCGACGAGCAGGGACTCACCGTCCGGCGCCCACCAGAAGCCGCGGAAGCGGGACAGCTCCTCCGCGGCGACGAAGTCGGCCACGCCCCAGGTCTCGGTCTCGGAGGCGGGAGCCACGAGCGATCGATCGTCGCCGCCCTCGACGTCCACCACCCTCAGACCGCGTGCGGAGACGTAGGCGACGCGTCGGCCCGTGGGGTCGATGCGCGGGTCCACGACGTCTCCCGTGCTCGGCAGGGAGGCGACCTCGGCGGTCTCCAGGTCGACCAGCCAGGCGCGGCCGGAGAGCGCGAACGTCGCGAGGCGGCCGGCGGCGTCGACGCTGTAGCCCACGACGCCCGAACCGCCCTCACGCGAGCGCTCGCGTCGGGACCGCTCCTCGGCGGAGAGCTGCTCGCCCTCCTCACCGAGCAGGACGTCGGGGTCGACGAGCACGCGCTCGGTCCCCGTCGCGACGTCGTGCTCCCACAGCTGACCCGTCCGCGTCACGCCGTCGGGCGTCCGCACGTACCGGACCCGGCCGCCGTCGGGCGAGACCGTGATGTCGCGGGGGATGCCGAGCGTGAAGCGGGCCGTCCGGGCGGCGAGGCGCGGGTAGGAGGTCATGGGGCCGATCCAATCATCTCCGCAGGGCGGCGGCCGACAGTGACCGAGCCCGGCCGCCCGGCCACCCGACCACTGGACGGCGCGCGACGGTTGGCAGGCCGAGGCAAGCTCCGGAAGACTGGCGCGATGCCGATCCACGACCACGACGGGTACATCGCCGCGGCGCCGGAGCAGTTCCGCCCCGTGCTGACATCGCTGCGCACACAGCTGTCTCGCACCCTGCCGGACGCGGAGGAGGTCATCGAGTACGCGATGCCGGGCTTCCGCATCGGACGCTCGATCGTCGCCAGCTACGCCGCCTTCAGCAAGCAGTGCGGTCTGTACGTCGCGGCGAGCGCCATCGCCGCCCATGCCGAGGAGATCGAGAGGGCCGGCCTGAGAGCGAGCAAGACCGGCGTCACCTTCCCCGCGAAGAACCCCGTCCCGGACGACCTCGTGGAGCGGCTCGTGCTCGCCTCACGAGAGCACGCGGAGCGCTGACCGGACGGTGCAGCGCCGTGCCCTGAGGGACGGCCGCTCGCGGCCGGGTGGACGTCAGTAGGCTCACCAGCATGGCCCTCCCCGACCGTCGCCTCCTGCTCGTCCACGCCCATCCCGACGACGCGGTCATCGGCACCGGCGCCACGATGGCGCGGTACGTCAGCGAGGGCGCCCTCGTCACGCTCGTCACCTGCACGCTCGGCGAGATGGGGGAGGTTCTCGTGCCCGAGCTCGAGCACCTCGCGGCCGACCGCGACGACGCCCTCGGTCCGCATCGCGTCACCGAGCTCGCCGAGGCCATGCGGATCCTCGGCGTCACCGACCACCGCTTCCTCGGCGGCGAGGGTCGCTACCGCGACTCCGGCATGAAGTGGGACGAGAACGGCAACGCCACCGCCGCCGACGAGACGAGCGACGAGGCGTTCTGGCACGCCGACCTGCTCGAAGCCGCCAACCATCTCGTCGAGGTCATCCGCGAGGTGCGCCCGCAGGTGCTCGTCACCTACGACGAGTTCGGCAACTACGGCCACCCCGACCACGTCCAGGCCCACCGCGTCGCGCACTACGCCGTGGCGCTCGCCGGGGCCCGCTCCTACCGTCCCGACCTCGGCGAGTCGTGGGAGGTCGCCAAGGTCTACTGGACGGCCATGTCGGCATCGGCCTTGCGCGAGGGCATCAAGGAGATCCGCGCCGCCGGTGACCTGACGTTCATGGAGGGCATGGACCCGGACAACCTGCCCGCGTTCGCCATCGAGGACGACGGCCTCGACGCCGTCGTCGACGGGTCCGCCTGGGTGGACGCCAAGCTCGACGCGATGCGCGCCCACGCCACCCAGATCGCCGTGGACGGACCGTTCTTCGCCCTCTCCAACGACATCGCCCAGCGTGCGTGGGGCACCGAGTTCTACCGGCTGGTCAAGGGCACGCCGGCGCCCGCTCCGGGCTCCCGGTTCGAGGACGACCTCTTCGCCGGCCTGGACTGACGGGACCGATTGACGTGGGCGCGCTCGCGCGGGCGGGTCTCGTCCTGTGGGGCCTGGCCACCGGTCTGCTCGGTGCGGTCGTGCACCGGCACGAGACCACCGTCGGCGGCGTCGACCTCCCGTGGGGCCTGCTGCTGGCCCTCGTCGTCACGGCCGCCGTCGCGCGCGCCGCGGGCCACCTGGTGCGGGTCGGGGCGGCATGGCTCGGGCTGGGGTGGACCCTCGCCGTCGTGCTGCAGCAGCAGCTCCGTCCCGGCTCCTACCTGGTCGCCGGAGACGTCGTCGGCTGGTCGTTCATGCTCCTCGGCCTGACCGTCCTCGCGGTCGTGGTGGTGACGCATCCTGGGGCGACAGGCAGAACGCCACCACGTGGCAACTAATCTGTTGCCGTGAGCACCATCGACGACGCTGCGTTCCGCCGGGCGCTGGGGCACTTCGCCAGCGGCGTGACGGTCGTGACCACCGTCGTCGACGGCGCCGACCACGCCATGACAGCCAGCGCGTTCACGTCGGTCTCGCTCGATCCGCCGCAGGTACTGGTGTGCTCGCACCACACGAGCCGCTTCCACGATGCCGTCATCCAGTCCGGCACCTGGGGCGTCTCGATCCTCTCCGAGAGCGGCCGCAAGGCGTCCGCCTGGTTCGCGCACCGAGGACGTCCGCTCGAGACGCAGTTCGACGACGTCGCCCACCACCGTGGCGAGAACGGGACGGCGTTGCTCGATGAGTCCCTCGCCTGGCTGGAGTGCACCACCGTCCAGGCGGTGGTGGCGGGCGACCACACGATCCTCATCGGCGAGGTGACGGCGGCGCGTGTGCGCGACGACGCGGATGCTCCGTTGTTGTACTACCGGTCGCACTACGGCACGATCGTGCGGTCCGGCGAGTCCGAGAAGACGATCTACGAGGGTGGAGCATGAGCGACGACGAGGGCCGCCGCGACGATGACGTCGAGCGCGACGAGGAGGTCGCCGCCGACGACGCTGCACCCGACGACGCTGCACCCGACGACGTCGGGCCCGACGACGCCGCGAGCGACGACGAGCTCGGCCCGGAGTGGGCGATCCTCGCGGCCGACCACCCCGAGATCCCCATCGACGACGAGCCCGTCGCCGACCGCTCCATTCACGACGAGGCCGGCGCGGACCCGGTCGAGGACCTCGAGTCCGTCGAGCGCGACACCGTCGAGCGTGATCGGGAGGGCACGGCGATCGCTGCTGTCCCGCCGGGGCTCTTCGCCGACGAGCGGCCGGAGGCGTCGTCGCCGAAGGACGCCGAGGACGCCGCGCCGCGGAAGCGCCGCTGGGGGCGCAAGGTGCTGCTCGGCGCCGTGCTCACGGTGGGTGCCCTGTACCTCATCGGCTACGCGCTGACCGGGACCCGCATGCCGGCGAACGCCACGATCGGCGGCGTCGAGGTGGGCGGGATGTCGCCGGAGGACGCCAAGGAGGCCGTCGACGCCGAGCTGACCCCGCGCGTCGACGACCCGATCCAGCTCGTGCACCGAGCAGAGGGCGACGGCGCCGAGGAGGGCGACACGCAGGAGTTCGAGATCGAGCCTGCCGACGCCGGCCTCGCGTTCGACCTGGACCGCAGCATCGAGGAGGCCGGCGGCTCCCGGTCGTGGGACCCGCGCGACATGGTGGCGCTGTTCTTCGGTTCCCACGACAACGCTCCCGCCCTCGACGTCGACCAGGGCGACCTGGAGAGCACCGTCGAGTCCGTGGGTGAGGCGGTGGACGTCGAGGTGGTCGAGCCGCTCATCTCCTTCCCCGACGCCGAGCCCGAGGCGCGCGAGCCGGAGGCCGGACTCGAGGTGGTCCGCGACGAGACCGCTCGTGCCGTCCGTGACGCGTACCTCGTGCAGACCGAGCCGGTGCAGGTGCCCACCCAGGAGGTCGAGCCCTCCGTCGACCAGGACGGCCTGGACGAGGCGATGGCCACGATCGCCGAGCCCGCGGTGAGCGCCCCGGTGGTCATCGAGGTGGGCGACGAGGACGCGGTCGACCTGCCCGTCACCGCCTTCACCCCGGCCCTCACGGTCGAGGTGCGCGAGGGGGCGATGGTGCCGCGCATCGATCCGGAGAAGCTCGCCGGACCCCTCACCGACTCCACCACCGGCATCGGTGAGAAGGCGGTCGACGCGAGCATCGACATCGTCGGGGGCAAGCCCGAGATCACGCCGGGCAAGGCCGGGGTGGGGCTGCAGCCCAAGGAGATGGCCGAGAAGCTCGTCCCGGTCCTCACCGAGACCGGAGACGCTCGCGTCGTGCAGATCGAGGCGACGAAGGTCGACCCGGAGTTCACCACCAAGGACGCGGAGAAGCTCGGGGTCAAGGAGCGGGTGAGCGAGTTCGAGACGTACTACCCGCACGCCCCGTACCGCAACATCAACCAGGGGCGTGCCGCCGAGCTGATCGACGGCACCCTGGTCAAGCCGGGGGAGACGTTCAGCTTCAACGACACCGTCGGCGAGCGCACCGAGGCCAACGGCTTCACCACCGGCTCGGTGATCAACGGCGGACAGTTCCGCGACGAGCTCGGCGGGGGCGTCTCCCAGGTGGTCACCACCACCTACAACGCGGCGTTCTTCGCAGGCCTCGACGACGTCGAGCACCATCCGCACGCGTTCTACATCGACCGTTACCCCGTGGGCCGTGAGGCAACCGTCTACTTCGGGTCGCTGGACCTTCGGTTCAAGAACTCCACCGACCACGGGGTCCTCATCAAGGCCTCGGTCAAGCCGAGCACCCCCGGCGGCCGTGGGGTCATGCGCGTGGAGATGTGGAGCACCAAGGTGTGGGACATCGAGGCCGGCGCCTCCGAGCGACGCAACCACCGCTCGCCGAGCACGCGGTACGACGAGTCGTCGGCCTGCGTGCCGCAGGCGCCGTTGCCGGGCTTCGACATCGACATCTACCGGACGTTCAAGCAGAACGGCAAGAAGGTGAAGTCCGAGACGGTGACGGCCAACTACCAGGCCGCTGATCGCGTCATCTGCGGCCCGCGTCCCGGGTCCGACGACGATGACGACGACGACTGATCTGACCCATCGGCACCCGAGCACGGCCCCACGACTCGGAGCACGCCCCCACCACCCCGAGCAGGTCGCGGCGCTCCGTGCACAGGTGGGGGCACCTCCCGCTTGCGGGGGAGTGGTCGCGATGGCGAGGAACGAGCCCATCGGGACGTGTCGAGGCCACGGCCCTCGCCACGAGCGTGAACCTCGGTGGTCAGGTCACCGTGGAGCTAGGCGACAGGCGGGACCAGGTACCGGTACTCGTGGTGCGTGACGAATCCGTACCGCTCGTACAGGGCGAGGGCGGCGGTGTTCTCGGGCATCGTCTGCAGGTACGCCTTGGTGGCCCCCTGCTCGACGGCCCAGGCGAGTGAGGACTCCACGATCGCGCTGGCGTGTCCGCGCCGGCGTCGCTCAGGCGCCGTCTCGACGCAGGCCAGGCCGGCCCACTCGCCGGTGACCACGACTCTCCCGATCGCCTCGACGGGGGAGGCGAGCCGGGCGAAGCCGACTCGCGCGGGTCCCTCGAGGACGGCCCGTGCCGCGCTCACCTGCCCCTCGACCCGTCCGTACAGTCCCAACCAGTCGTCGTCGACCGTCGACGTGAGCAGCACCCGGGGATCGGGGTCGGGAGTCGTGGTCAGGTCCGCCACCTGGACGATCGCGCCGGCGCGGTAGCCGGCCGACGCTCGCCATCCGGCCTCGAGGAAGAGGGCCTCGTCGGCCGAGCCCACGACGGTCTGGGCCCGCGGCTCCAGGCCGCGTGCCCGGTAGAAGGCGAGCACCCTCGACAGCGCCTCGGCGGGTGTGGTCCCAGGGTCCCCGTGGACGGCGACGGAGTTGGCCCGCCCGGTGAAGGCACCCGAGGCTCGCAGCTCCCACTCGCCGAGCGGCTCGGACTCGATGGCCGGCCACCCGCGGGAGGTGATGCGCGTCAGGTCGTCGACGCCGACCTCGCGAGCAGGCCGTGAACGCAGCGGCCGGTCAGGAACCTGCCGCAGCAGCAGGACGTCCGGCCCGGGAACCCTGACGAGAGTCCCGTCCCGTCGTTCCAGCAGCAGACCGCGGTGGTCCGCGTCGAGCACCCGGCCCACGACATCGGTACTGCCGTGTGGCCCGCCCGTGATGCGGTACCGCACCGTGACGCGTCGACCGATCAGTGTGGCAGGGTCGGGCATGCTGGGAGCCTGCCACAGGAAGTCCCGTCGCTGGCTCGAGGGTTCCATCAGGTGAGCCTCACATCGGGCCGCCCACCCAGGGGAGCGATACTTGACCTCGGCCCGTTTGCCCCCGGACGCCGAGACAGCTCGAAGGAGAAGCCGTGACCTACGTGATCGCCCAGCCGTGTGTGGACGTCAAGGACCTCGCATGCGTGGACGAGTGCCCCGTCGACTGCATCTACGAGGGCAAGCGGATGTTGTACATCCACCCCGACGAGTGCGTCGACTGCGGCGCGTGCGAACCGGTCTGCCCGGTCGAGGCGATCTTCTACGAGGACGACACGCCGTCGGAGTGGAAGGAGTACTACGACGCCAACGTCAAGTTCTTCGACGACCTCGGCTCGCCCGGCGGCGCCGCCCGCACCGGTGCCATCGACAAGGACCACCCGATCATCGAGGCGCTGCCGCCGCAGAACCAGGAGTGAGGGTGGGCGTCTCCCAGCGCCTCCCCGACTTCCCGTGGGACACCATCGCCGCCGCCAAGCAGCGCGCGGGCGAGCACCCGGACGGGATCGTCGACCTGTCCATCGGCACGCCGGTCGACCCGACGCCGGCCGTGGCGCGTGAGGCCCTGATCGCGGCGGCCGACGCTCCCGGGTACCCGACGGTGCTCGGACCGGAGGCCGTTCGACGGACCATCGTCGACTGGGTCGAGCGCCGTACGGGCGCGGTCGGTCTCGGCACCGACCAGGTGCTCATGTCCATCGGGTCCAAGGAGCTCATCGCCAACCTGCCGATGCAGCTCGGGCTCGGTGCCGACGACCTGGTCGTCGTCCCGGAGCTCGCCTACCCCACGTACGAGGTGGGCGCCCGGTACGCCGGCTGCCAGGTCCTCGTCGCCGATGCCACGCTCGCGGCAGGCCCCGCGAGGCCGTCGCTGGTCTACGTCAACTCGCCGGCCAACCCGCACGGTCAGGTCCTCGGACTCGAGCACCTGCGCAAGACCGTGGAGTGGGCGCGGGCTCGTGGTGCGCTGCTCGTCTCCGATGAGTGCTACGTGGAGTTCGGGTGGGACAGCGAGCCGGTCTCGGTCCTGCACCCCGACGTGTGCGGGGACAGTCACGAGGGACTGCTGGCCCTGCACTCCACGTCGAAGCGCTCCAACCTCGCCG
>JBQGDU010000159.1:0-5895 GCA_052039245.1 Aeromicrobium sp.
GTTCAAGAACAGCACCGGCATCGACCTGTCCAAGGACAAGATGGCCATGCCGCGCATCCGTGAGGCCGCCGAGCGCGCCAAGATCGAGCTCTCCAGCTCATCGAGCAGCTCGATCAACCTGCCGTACATCACGGTCGATGCGGACAAGAACCCGCTGTTCCTCGACGAGACGCTGACCCGTGCGGAGTTCGAGAAGATCACCTCGGACCTGCTCGAGCGCACCAAGGCGCCGTTCAACAGCGTCATCAAGGACGCCGGGATCAAGGTCGACGACATCGACAGCGTCGTGCTCGTCGGCGGCTCGACCCGCATGCCCGCCGTCAGCGAGCTCGTCAAGAAGCTCACCAACGGCAAGGAGCCCAACAAGGGCGTCAACCCCGACGAGGTCGTCGCCATCGGCGCGAGCTTGCAGGCCGGCGTCCTCAAGGGCGAGGTCAAGGACGTGCTGCTTCTCGACGTCACCCCGCTGAGTCTCGGTATCGAGACCAAGGGCGGCGTGATGACCAAGCTCATCGAGCGCAACACCACGATCCCGACCAAGCGGTCCGAGGTGTTCACGACGGCCGATGACAACCAGCCGTCCGTGGCCATCCAGGTCTACCAGGGCGAGCGCGAGATGGCCGCCGGCAACCAGCTGCTGGCCACCTTCGAGCTCACCGGCCTGCCGCCGGCGCCGCGTGGTGTCCCGCAGATCGAGGTCACCTTCGATATCGACGCCAACGGCATCGTCAACGTGTCGGCCAAGGATCGCGGCACCGGCAAGGAGCAGTCGATGACCATCACGGGCGGCTCGGCGCTGTCCAAGGAGGACATCGACAAGATGGTCAAGGACGCCGAGCAGTACGCCGAGGAGGATCGTCAGCGCCGCGAGGCCGTCGAGACCCGCAACCAGGCCGAGGCCCTCGTCCACTCGACCGAGAAGTTCCTCGCCGAGAACGGCGACAAGGTGGGCGACGACGTCAAGACCGAGGTCCAGGCCGACGTCGACGCGCTGAAGTCCGCGCTCGAGGGCGAGGACAACGACGCGATCACCGCGGCCGTCACCAAGCTCGGCGAGTCCAGCTCCAAGATGGGCGAGGCGATGTACGCCGCGGCCGCCGCGGAGCAGCAGGCTGCCGGTGAGCCGGGCGAGGCGCCCGGTGCCGACGCTGCCGATGACGGGGACGTCGTCGACGCCGAGATCGTCGACGAGGACGACCAGGAGAACCAGTGACGGCCGGGTCGGACCAGCCGTTCGCCGACGAGAACCCTCAGGACGAGACCGTCGAGGCGGCGGGGCCGGAAGGCCCCACCGCCCCGGCGGGGGACGCGCCCGAGGAGGAGGCGCCGCAGGACGTCGAGGAGGCGTCCGTCGAGCAGCAGCTGGCCGAGCGGACCGCGGACCTGCAGCGCGTCCACGCCGAGTACCAGAACTACCGCAAGCGGGTGGAGCGCGACCGTGCGCTCTCCCGCGCGCAGGGGGCGTCGTCGGTGCTCAAGTCCCTGCTGACGGTGCTCGACGACATCGGCCGGGCCGAGCAGCACGGCGAGCTGGAGGGTGGCTTCAAGGCCGTGGCCGACCAGCTCCGGCAGGTCGTCGCCGCGCAGGGCCTGGAAGTCTTCGGGGCCGAGGGTGATGAGTTCGACCCGCGGCTGCACGAGGCGCTGTTCCAGGTCGGCGAGTCCGCGGACGTCACCACCACGACCGTCGGCACGGTCGTCCGTACCGGCTACCGGGTGGGCGAGGAGATCCTGCGTGACGCGCAGGTCGGCGTCGTCCAGCCCGCTGAGGCGCAGCCGGACGAGGAGTCCGGAAGCGACGAGGAGTGACGGAATGGTTTCGATACGCGCCTGCCGGCTCGTTCCTCGCGGCAAGCGCTACTCAACCATCGGGGGATGGCCGGACCTCGGTGGTTGAGTAGCCGGGAGGGCGAGGAACGAGCTTCCTCCCGGCGTATCGAGACCACCACCGACCACCGAAGAGCCACTGACAATCCGACCCGAGAGGGGTGAACATGAGCGCGAGCGACTGGTCCACGAAGGACTTCTACAAGACGCTGGGGGTCTCCAAGGACGCTTCTGCAGCGGACATCAAGAAGGCGTACCGCAAGCTGGCGCGCGACAACCACCCCGACTCAAACCCCGGCAACAAGGCTGCGGAGGAGCGCTTCAAGGAGGTCTCGGAGGCGTACGCCGTGCTCTCGAACGCCGAGAAGCGCAAGGAGTACGACGAGCAGCGGACGCTGTTCGGTCAGTTCAAGAACGGTGGTTTCGGCGGTGGTCAGCCCGGTGGCGGGTACGGCCAGCCCGGCGGCCCGGGAGTCGACTTCGACCTGGGTGACCTGCTGGGCGGCATCTTCGGTGGTGGCGCTGGCGGTGGTCGTGGCGGTGCCCGGGGGCGTCGTCGCACCGGTCGTCGAGGCGATGACATCGAGACCGAGGCCACGATCACGTTCGCGCAGTCCGTGGAGGGAGCCACGCTCCCGCTGCGGATGACGAGCGACGAGGCGTGCTCGACGTGTCACGGCACCGGTGCCAAGCCGGGCACGGTGCCCAAGGTGTGCAGCAAGTGTCAGGGCAGCGGGATGCAGACGGGGACGTCCGGTGGTGTCTTCGCCATGACGGAGCCGTGCGACCAGTGTCGCGGCCGTGGTCTGGTGGTGGAGCACCCGTGCGAGACCTGCCAGGGCTCGGGGCGCTCGCCGTCGAGCCGCACGATGCAGGTCCGGGTGCCGGCAGGTGTCAAGGACGGCCAGCGCATCCGGCTCAAGGGCAAGGGTGGACGTGGTGAGGGCGGTGGCCCCGACGGCGACCTCTATCTCGTGGTGCACGTCGAGTCCCACCAGCTGTTCGGTCGCAAGGGCGACCACCTGACCATCACCCTTCCGGTGGCCTACGACGAGGCCGTGCTCGGCGCGCAGATCCAGGTGCCGACGCTCGACGGTCCGCCGGTGAAGCTGAAGATTCCGGCGGGGACTCCCAACGGGCGCACGTTCCGGGCCAAGGGCAAGGGCGGCGCCACCAAGTCCGGCGGCAAGGGCGATCTGCTCGTGACCGTCGAGGTGCAGGTCCCGAAGGAGCCGTCCGACGCCGAGCGGGCCGCCGTGGAGGCGCTGCGCGAGGCTCGCGGCACCAACGATCCTCGGGCTGGACTGTTCGAGAAGGTGAGCTGAGATGACGTCGATGGACTTCACGCCTCCGGGACCGGAGGCCAAGGTGTTCGTCATCAGCGTCGCGGCGGAGCTGTCGGGACTGCATCCGCAGACCTTGCGCACCTACGACCGCCTCGGCATCGTCGAGGCGGGGCGCACCGGTGGCGGTGGCCGGCGCTACTCACTGCGTGACGTGGAGATGCTGCGCACGGTGGCGCGACTGACTGCCGAGGGGCTCGGTCTGGAGGGGGTCAAGCGCGTCATCGAGCTGGAGAACCAGGTGACGGCGCTGCAGAGCAAGGTCGCCGAGCTGCAGGCCGAGCTGGCCGCGGCGCACCAGGCGCTCGGCTCGGTGCAGAACCTGCCGGTGCTGGCGGCGGAGTCGCACCTGACCCTCTGGCGCCGCCCGAGGCGCTGAGGCCTCGGTGCTCAGCCGGCCACCTGCGCGAGGCGCTGAAGCCTCTCGATGCGAGTGTCGCCGCCCCCGAGGAGCTCGGCGAGCCCGCGGCAGGCGTCGTCGCCGTCGACGACGCCCCGTTCCAGCATGGCCTCGAGGTCGACCCAGTCCTTGGATCGGTCGAAGAGCGCCTTGAGGATCGTCAGGTCCGTGGCGGTGACGATGGAGAGCTCCACCCCGGCGAGACTGACCGGCTCCGCTCGTCGGTTGAGCCGGTGATGGAACGTCGGATGCGCCGGGATGAAGATGTCGATCGGCGTGCCGGCGTGCGCTGGCTGGTCCGGATCGGGCCAGAAGAGCCGTACCTGGTGCTGGCGCCGCAGCTCAGCGGCGGCGCCAGCATGCACGACGACGCCGTCGGGGAGGGCGGCCAGCAGGATGTCGACGTCGGTGCCGTCGGCCGCGACATTGAGGTCGATGTCGTTGGTGAACCGCGGTGCAGCATGGAACGCGAGGGCGATCCCCCCGCCGACGGCGTGCTCGAAGCCCGCCTCGTCCAGGTGGTGGTGCAGGAGGGCCAGCTTGCGCAGCAGCGTGCTGGTCAGTGGATCAGACACGAGCGTCCGCCCGCCACACGTGGCTGAGGTCCGGCAGTGGTTCGCGCGGCTGGGTCGGGAAGAGCTCGCCGAGCTCGAGGACCTCGATGAAGGCTCGTGGAACCTCTCGAGGCTGTGGCGTGATGTCGACGTCCAGGCGCCTGCCGCAGGCGGCGGCGATGCGGTCGAGCTGCGCTGTCGAGGGCTGCTTGCGCGCCTTGAGGTAGTCGTCGAGCAGCGATCGGCTGAGGCCGGCGGCCCGGCACATCTCGGTCTTGGACAGGCCCGACTGATCGAGCAGGGCTCTCACGACGACTGCCGCATCCATGACATCAGTGTACTCGATCGAGTACGCTTCAGCCCCTCGCAGTCACCAGGCGAGGTCGAGCTCGATCTCGGGTCTCGTCGAGCTCGACGGACGGGTGAGGAGGCGGTGGCGTCGTGGCAGGTGGGTGCGGGATCGCGCGGTGCGGCCTGAGGGCAGGTGCCATCGATGGCCGTGCTCGTCGAACGACGTGCGGAGCTGAGATCTGGTCTTGAAGCCGTGATGTCGTCGGCAGAGATGGACGAGATTGCGCCCGGTGGTGGGTCCGCCTCGTGAGTGGGGGACGACATGGTCCGTGTCGGCGTTGACGGCCGGTGCGCTGCACGTGGGGAAGGCGCACGTGCCGTCGACCAGGACGAGGGCACGCTCCAGCTGCGCGGTGGGGAACCGTCCCATCTCGGTCACGTCGAGGACGCCGCCGAGAGGATCGGTGACGATCCGGCTGAACAGCGCCGAACCGCTGGTGGCCAGCTCCCGGACGAGTGCGGGATCGAGAGCGAGTCGACCGTCGACGCTCGTGCCCGGTTCGTGGCTGAGCCCGAGGAGGGTGTCGGCAGGGACCGTGACGCCGATGTGGAACACACCGCGCCCCGCGGGGACGCCGCCGTCACGCCCGAGCAGGCGGTCGACGAGGACGTCGGCGCGCGCCTGGTCGAGGGTGCGGCCGTCGGTCTTGCCGTCGGTGCCGGTGCGGGCGGCCTTGGCGGCGATGGTGAGCTCGCGCTCGATCAGCAGGAGGTCGGTGGCGCGGAGCTGGGCGTTGAGGAAGCCCATGGCGTCGTCGCCGTGGCCGACCCAGACGCCGCGGTCGGCCTCGGCCTTCTTGCGGCGGGCGGTGGCGTGCTGGGGTTCGAGCCGCAGGACGCGGCGTCGCAGCCACTGCCGCAGCTGGGTGGGAGTGTGCGTCTCGGCGTAGGCGACCACCCGGGCGTCGAGGGCGTCGAACGAGGAATCCTCCTGCAGCTGCCAGGCGGCCGAGGTGATGAGCCGGATGCGGTAGGCGCAGAGCCGACCCTCCGAGTGTGCGGCGTCGGTGCGGGGGAGGCGGTGGCGGACGGTGGCTGCGGCGTGCACGCGCTGCTGGACGGCGGAGGAGGAGATCTGCAGCGTGAGCGCCAGCTCTTCTGCGGCGAGCTGGGCCGCTCGCTCGGCGGCTGCCGGGCCGCCGCCGGCAGCGATGGCCTCGTCGCGTCGCGCCTGGACGACGTCGAGCATGGCTCCCGAGGCTCGCGCGGAAGCGATGTTCTCCTCGCGCGCGGCGTCGGCCGCGTGATCGAGGAGAGCTTCTACGTCCATGAATAGATCATACTATCGAATCATCTGGGACGCAAGGGTCTGCGACGACCCGACGTGAGGTGTCCCGGCAGGCCCCGGGAGGGCCTCGTGAGACGGCTTGCTGGCATCGATACGTTGGCCGTGCGTCGCCAACGTCGTCGACCGTCCGGA
>JBQGDU010000160.1:0-3454 GCA_052039245.1 Aeromicrobium sp.
AAGGGGATCTCGATCGCCCCCGACGCCCCCTGCCTCACGGTGGACTCCCGCTCGTGGAGCTACCGCGAGGTGGGGGAGCTGGCCGACCGGGTCGCTGCCGCGCTCGTCGCCCGGGGGGTGGCGCCCGGCGCGACGGTGGCCATCCTGTCCGCCAACGACCCGATCGCCTTCACCTGCGTCTTCGGGATCAGCCTGGCCGGCGCGGTGTGGTCCCCGGTGAACCCTCGCAACGAGGCCGCCGAGAATCGCGAGACCCTCGATCGGTTCGACTGCGAGGTGCTGATCTACCAGAAGGCGTTCGGCCCACTGGTCGACGCGATCGCCGAGGACCTCCCGGACGTCCACACGTGGGTGTGCCTCGACGGTCCACGGGGGGACCACCTCGGCTGGGAGGCGTTCCTCGACGGCGGCGAGGGTCGAGTCGATCTGACCGGTCCCGACGATCTCGCGATGATCGTGGGCACGGGCGGGACCACGGGCCGCCCGAAGGGCGTCATGCTGTCGCACCAGAACCTCGAGACGATGACCGCTCTCACCCTGATGAGCTACCCCTTCGGCGAGCGGCCGGTCTACCTCGCCGTCGCTCCCCTGACCCATGCGGCCGGGGTGCTCTGCTTCCCGGTCCTGGCCCTGGGAGGCGAGATCGTCATCATGCGGAGTCCGGACGTCCCGGGGATCCTCGACGTCGTCGAGCGCCACCGCGTCACGCACCTCTTCCTGCCCCCGACGCTCGTCTACATGCTGCTCGACGCGCCCGGTCTGGCGACGTCGGACCTCTCGTCGTTGCGGTGCTTCTGGTACGGCGCGGCGCCGATGTCGGTGGCCCGCCTGGTCGAGGCCATCGAGCGGTTCGGCCCGGTCATGGCCCAGCTGTTCGGTCAGACGGAGGCGCCCATGATGATCTCGACGATGGCGCCGGCCGAGCACGTCGACGCCGACGGCCGCCCGATCGCCTCACGACTGTCCTCGGCCGGGCGACCCGCACCCCTGGTGACCCTGGCGATCATGGACGAGCACGGCGCCCTGCTGCCCGACGGGGAGCGCGGCGAGATCGTCGTGCGCAGCTCCCTGGTGATGCTGGGCTACTACCAGGACCCGGAGGCGACGCGCGAGGCGTCCGCGCACGGCTGGCACCACACCGGCGACATCGGCTACCTCGATGCCGAGGGCTACCTGCACATCGTCGACCGGGCGAAGGACATGATCATCACCGGCGGCTTCAACGTGTACTCCGCCGAGGTCGAGCAGGCGCTCATGGCTCACGAGGCCGTCCAGGACTGTGCCGTGGTGGGCCGCCCGGACGAGCGGTGGGGCGAGCGCGTGGTCGCCGTCGTGCAGCTGCGGCCGGGACGGAGCGCCGGCTCCGAGCACCTCATCGCCTTCGTCAAGTCGGCCATCGGCAGCGTCAAGGCACCGAAGGAGATCCACGTCTGGGACGACCTGCCACGATCCAAGGTCGGCAAGGTCGTCAAGCCGGAGATCCTCGCCCACTGGAACGACTGAGACCGCCGTTCGGCGGCAGCGTCGGTCCGCGCCCCTACGCTGTCGCCATGATCGTGGTGAGCGAGGACCAGCGGCGCGCCCGCCTCGGCATCCGGCACGCCCTCGCCACCGGCGCCGCGGCAACGGACGTCGTCGAGTCGGCGCGCTCGGTGGTGGCCCTGCACGGCACCGACCCCGCGAGCACCGTCCTCTCCGCGGTAATGCGATCGCCCGGTTCGGGACCGTCGGAGGTCGAGGCCGCTTTGTACGACCATCGCCGGCTGGTCCGGGTCCTCGCCATGCGTCGCACGGTCTTCGCCGTCCCCCGCGACCTCGCACCGGCCTGTGCCGCATCGTGCGAGGGCGTCGCCGCCAGCGAGGAGCGCAAGCTGGTGAAGATGGTCGCCGACGCCGGTCTCGCGGAGCCCGCCGTGGTGGTGGCACGCGCCGAGGCGGAGGCACTGACCATCTTCGCCGAGCTGAAGACCGTCACCACCACGGTCCTCACGGAGCGCTCGGAGCTGCTCGCCACCCGAGTGCCCCACGGCACCGGCCGTTGGGCCACCGAGGTGGCCCTCGCGCCGCGCGTCCTCACCACGCTGTCCACCAAGGGGCTCGTCGTGCGGGGCCGTCCGGCGGGCGGCTGGACCTCGACGCAGTTCACCTGGAGCCTGGCCGAGCGCTGGCACCCCGACCTCGCCGCGACCCTCGACCCGCTGGAATCCGCCGTCGGCGTGGCCGAGCGGTGGCTGCGTCGGTACGGCCCGGCCACGCTCGAGGACCTGCAGTGGTGGACGGGCTGGACCAAGACCCGCACGAGGGCAGCGCTCGCTGCCCTCGACCTCGTCGAGGTCGACACGGCGACGGGCCCGGCCGTCGTCCTGGCCGACGACACCGACCCCGTCGCTGCTCCCGAGCCGTGGGTCGCGCTGCTGCCTGCCCTCGACCCCACCGCGATGGGCTGGAAGCACCGCCATCACCTGCTCGGCGAGCACCGCGAGCAGGTCTACGACCTCAACGGCAACGCCGGACCCACGGTCTGGGCCGACGGTCGCGTGGTCGGCGGCTGGGCGCAGCGCGACGACGGCGAGGTGGTCACCGAGATCTTCGACGACGTCGGCGCACAGACACGTGGGGACGTCGATCGACGCGCGGCGGCACTGCAGGACCTGCTGGGCGACGTCCGCCTCAAGGCCCGCGCCCGGGGCTGGACGCCGGTGGAGACGCGGTTGCGGTCCTGAGGCTCGCCGCGCTCGAGTGACGCGGCGCTGGCGACCTGGTCTCGATACGCGACGACGAGCTCCTTCGTCGCCGTCGTCACTACTCGACCATCGAGACTCGACCGCGCCGCAGCACGACCAGCGAGACTCGACCGCGCTGCAGCACGACCAGCGAGACTCGACCGCGCTGCAGCAGGACCAGCGGGCCGCGGTGCGCTCCCCCGGCCGAGTGGCCGAGGGAGCACTCCTCGTCAGGCTCAGACCGAGAGGCTGCCCAGCACCTCGTTGAAGGTGGCCGACGGCCGCATGACGGTCGACGCCTTCTCGTCGCTGGGGTAGTAGTAGCCGCCGACGTCCGCCGGCGAGCCCTGCACGGCGAGCAGCTCGTCGACGATGGTCTGCTCGTCGGCCCGCAGCTTCTGGGCGATGTCGGCGAAGGCCTCGGCCAGCTCGGCGTCCTCGGTCTGCCGGGCCAGCTCCTCGGCCCAGTACAGCGCGAGGTAGAAGTGGCTGCCACGGTTGTCGATCGTGCCCAGCTTGCGCCCCGGTGAGCGGTTCTCCTGCAGGAACGTGCCGGTGGCGCGGTCGTGCTTGTCGGCCAGTATCTGTTCGCGCGCGTTCCCGGCCGTGGTGGCCAGGTGCTCGAAGCTCGCGGCCAGCGCGAAGAACTCGCCCAGGCTGTCCCAGCGCAGGTAGTTCTCCTTGATCAGCTGCTGCACGTGCTTGGGGGCCGAGCCACCCGCACCGGTCTC
>JBQGDU010000161.1:0-6628 GCA_052039245.1 Aeromicrobium sp.
TCCAGCGGCCGGCGGCGTCGAAGTAGGCGTCACCGCCCCCGACGCGGTGGGCGAGCGGCTCGGACCTGCTCAGGACCGCCACCCCGGCGCGTCCCTTGGCCTCGGCCTCGGTGTGCACGACGTGGTAGCCGAAGGGCGCGACGAGGTCGTGGACGAGCTCGTCCGGCGCGCGGACCTCCTGCAGGGTGACGACGTCGGGCGCGCTGGCCTCCAGCCAGGGGCCCATGCCCTTGCGGAGGGCGGCACGGATGCCGTTCACGTTGACGGTGGCGATGCGGAACACGCCGCCACCCTAGGGGCCGGCTCCGACGGTCGTCCGGGGTGGTTCAGGACCTCGCGCGGGTGGCGGTCTCGATCACCCAGGCGAGCTCCCACGCCCGCTCCTGCCAGGCCTTGTATCGGCCACTCACGCCACCGTGGCCGGCGTGCATCTCCGTCTTGAGGAGGACGTCGCCACCCGTGGCCGTGGCGCGCAGCCGAGCCACCCACTTGGCGGGCTCGGTGTAGGAGACGCGGGTGTCGTTGAGGCTGGTCACCGCGAGGATGTCCGGGTACACCTTGGCCTCGACGTTCTCGTACGGCGAGTACGACTTCATGTACGCGTACACGTCCGGGTCCTCGAGCGGGTTGCCCCACTCGTCCCACTCGATCACGGTGAGCGGCAGGCTCGGATCAAGGATGGTGGTGAGGTTGTCCACGAACGGCACCGCGGCGAGGATCCCGGCGAAGGCCTCGGGTGCCAGGTTGGCCACGGCGCCCATGAGCAGGCCACCGGCGCTGCCGCCCTCGGCGACGAGCCGGTCCGGGGAGGTCCACCCCTCGTGGGCGAGGTGGCGGGCGACCGTCACGAAGTCCGTGAAGGTGTTGCGCTTGTGCAGCAGCTTGCCCTGCTCGTACCACGCACGCCCCATCTCGCCCCCGCCGCGCACGTGGGCAGTGGCGTGCACGAAGCCGCGGTCCAGGAGCGAGAGACGAGGCACCGACAGACCCGGGTCCATGCTCGCCTCGTACGAGCCGTACCCGTAGAGGACGGCGGGGGCGGAGCCGTCGCGGGGGGTGCCCTTGCGGCACACGATGGAGACGGGGATCAAGGTGCCGTCGTTGGCACGGGCCCAGCTGCGGTGTTGCTCGTAGTCTGCCGGGTCGTAGCCGCCCAGGACCGTCTGACGCTTCCGCTCGATGAGCTCGTGCGTCGCGACGTCGAAGTCGAAGACCGTGGTGGGCGTGACCAGGGACCCCATCGCGACGCGGACGAGCGGCTGGTCCCACTCGGCGTTGCCGCCGACGCCGGCGGTGAAGAGCTCCTCGCCGAAGTCGATCTCGTGCGGCTCGCCGAGCCCGTCAGGTCCGATGAGCAGCACCGCGACGCGAGCGAGTGCGTCGCGGCGGTAGGACAGGACCGCGAACCCGGCGAAGACGTCGACGTCCTCCAGACGCGTGCCGGGACGGTGGGCGATCAGCGTCTCCGCCCGAGCCGTGGGATCGTCGGCCGGGACCGCGACGAGCTCGAAGTCCTCCGCGCCGTCGTTGTGCAGCACCAGGAAGACGTCACGGTCGCCGAACCGCGCGTGCTCGAGGCTGTACTCCACACCGGTGCGACGCGGGAGCACGACGCGGAACTCGCCCGTGGGGTCGTCTGCCTCCAGCACGCGGTACTCGCTGGTGATCTTGGAGGAGGAGGCGACGACGAGGTACTTCTCGGAGTGGGTGCGACCGACGCCGGTGAAGAAACGCTCGTCGGCCTCGGCATGGACGAGGACGTCGTCGCCCGGGTCGGTGCCCATCTCGTGGCGCCACACCTCGTGCGGACGCCAGGCGTCGTCGACGCGGGAGTAGAACAGATGGGTGGCGCAGGCGGACCACGTGGCACCGTGGCCGATGCCGGTGATCTCGTCCGGGAGGACCTCGCCGGTGGCGAGGTCCTTCACGCGCAGCGTGTAGCGCTCGTCGCCCACGACGTCCACGGACCAGGCGAGGTACCGCTCGTCGTCGCTCACGCTGAAGGCGCCCAGTGAGAAGAACTCGTGCCCCTCGGCCTCGACGTTGGAGTCGAGCAGCACCTGCTCCCCGGGGACGTCCACGCCCGGCTCCAGCGTGGGCGGTGCCCAGGACGCGAGCGGGTCGTCGGGGGACGACGGCTGCGCGTCGACGGGGCATCGACAGCGGATGGCGTACTGCTGGCCCTCGACGGTGCGCGTGTAGTACCACCAGTCGCCTCGACGCACCGGGAGGCTGAGGTCCGTCTCCTGCGTGCGCGCGCGGATCTCCTCCACGATCGTGGAGCGCAGGTCGGCCAGGTGGGAGGTGCGCTCCTCGGCCCACTCGTTCTCGGCCTCGAGGTAGGCGACCGTCTCGGGATCCTCGGGGTCGCGCAGCCACTCGTACTCGTCGACGAACTCGTCGCCGTGGTGGGAACGCAGGTGCTCGCGTCGGGGCGCGACGGGCGGCTGGGTCATGGCTCGACGCTATCTGCCGCAGCATCGTCGCCGTGGCCCGGCCGGAGCGCCGGATCGTCGGTACGGAAGGTGTGGACCGGTCCGGCGGGGGACTCACGGGTCTCGAACCGGACGGTGACGCGTCCCAGGCCCGTTCCCCACACCCAGCCGGCCCCGTGCTCGCGATGGTGGATGTCCATGCCCGGGGACCAGGCCGTGGGCGGCTCGGGAGTCGGTGACGCCTCGGTGGAGACCTCCGCGACATCCGCCTCCTCGACGGTGAAGAGATCCTCCTGGACCCAGTCGGCGAGCCCGCTCATGCCGACGCCGATCAACCGGAGGCCGCCGGCGAGGTCGGTGTCGGCGAGCAGACCCTGTGCCGTGGCGGCGATGGTGGCGGGTGAGTCGGTGGGACCCGCCAGGGTGGTGGAGCGGGTGTGCGTCTGGAAGTCGTGATGGCGGATCTTCAGCGTCACGGTGCGTCCGGACAGACCGCTCTTGCGCAGCCGCGCGGCGACCGAGCGCGCCATGCGATCCACCTCCTTGCCGAGACGGACCCGGTCGGTGACGTCGTGGGTGAACGTGTCCTCGACGCTGACCGACTTGGCCTCTCGCTCCGCCACCACCGGGCGGTCGTCCTCTGCCCGCGACAGGTGCCACAGGGAACGACCGACGGCCTGACCGAGCGAGCGGACGAGCTCGTCCTCCTCGGTGGCACGCAGGTCCTCCACGGTCTGGATGCCCATGCGGCGGAGTCGCTCGGCCGTGGCCGGGCCGACGCCCGGGATGACCGTGGCCTGCAGGGGGCCGAGCAGGTCGAGCTCGGAGCCCGGTGCGACGACGAAGGCGCCGTCCGGCTTCTCGATCTCGCTGGCGATCTTGGCCATGAACTTCGACGATCCGACGCCGACGGAGGCCGTCAGTCCGTGGGTGAGCGCGGTGACGTCGGCGCGGAGTCCGGCGACCAGCGCATCGACCTGGTGAGGATCGAAGGTCTCCGCTGCGGCGAGGTCGACGAATGCCTCGTCCAGCGAGAGCGGCTCGACGAGCGGCGACAACTCCCGGAGGCGGTCCATCACGATCCGGCTGGCCTCGCGGTACGCGTCGAAGCGCCCCGAGAGGAAGGCGGCATGCGGACAGCGTGCGCGCGCCTCGGCCCTCCGCATGGCAGACCGGACACCGTGCACCCGAGCCTCGTAGGAGGCGGTGGACACCACGCCGCGTGATCCGAGTCCGCCGACGACGACCGGGCGCCCGCGCAGGGACGGCTTGTCGCGCTGCTCGACTGAGGCGAAGAAGGCATCGAGGTCGAGGTGCAGGATCGACGCCGTGGACCGCATGCTCCCGAGCGTAGGGCCCCGTGCCGACGAGCCCGGTTCCGGCGGGCCGCCTTCTCCACAGGCGTCACGCGCCTCGGTCGTTGCCCACAGCCGGGCAGCGTGGCCATGGAGTCGGGGGAGGGACCTCGTGAGGGTGGACCCATGACCTCTTCGCCGTTGTTCACCGCCCACGACGTGCCGGACCTCGTCGCCGCCCTGCCGACGCGGTTCGGCTTCGTCCCGCAGGAGTCACTGTGCGTCATCGCCACGTCCGGGCCACGCCACCGGTTCGGGTTCAGTCTGCGCGTCGACGTCCCCGCGTCCATCGACCTCGTCCCCGTCGTGGCAGGACACGTGTGCGGACACCTCGTCCGGCAGGGCGCCGAGGGCGCCATCGTCGTCGCCGTGTCCGAGCGGCCGGAGATCGCCGGACCGCTCGTGTGGGCCGTCGAGCACTCCTTGGGGCCCGTCCGGCCGGTGGTCTCCGCCTGGGCCACCTCGGAGCGCTACTGGACCACCTTCGAGGACTGCGATGCGGAGGGCTACGCCTACACGGTGGCGCCGGGCCACCTGGCGGTCGTCCAGGCGGTGGCTGCCGGCCAGGAGATCCTGCCCGACCGCGCGAGCCTGGAGCGCCGCTACCTGCCCGAGCAGAGCGCACGGCGACGCTGGATCGAGCGGACCGTCGATGCGGTGGCGCTGGACGTCGCCCGCCGGACCGCGGTCGGAGGCAGCGAGGCCCGTGATCTCGGCCGCGAGGAGGTCGAGCCCATCCTGGAGGCGGCACTGCTCGGTCGGGTGCCCGATGAGGGAGCGGTGGTGCGGCTGGTGGTGTGGATGACGTCCCTCCCGGTGCGCGACGCGGCGCGGAGATGGATCAACCGGGAGACGGCACGAGACCTGCTCACCCTCTGGGCGCACGTCGCGCGGTTGGCGCCTCCCGGGTTCGAGGCCGGTCCGCTCTCCCTGGCCGGGCTCTCCGCCTACGTCTGTGGCGACGGTGCGCAGGCACTGATCGCTCTCGAGCGTGCCTGTGGCCTCGCTCCGGACGACCGCCTGGCGGAGCATCTGCTCCTGGCCCTGACCCAAGGGGTCCCGCCATCGGAGATGAAGGAGGTTCTCGACACCCTCGACCTCTGATGTGTCACTAGGATGACGGGCATGGTCGCACGTGGGCTCGGATCGGTGGCAGTCGCCTGGACGGCGTGGATTCTCGGCCAGGTGCTGGTCGGGTGGAAGGGCTTGGAGTACATGCGGTTCTCCACCGTCCGCGACGACTGGTCGGCGCAAGCCTTCGTCGCTCTCCTCGTCCTCCTCGCAGGAGCGCTCGTGCTCGCGCTCTCCACGACGAGCCTGGCGCTGTCGTGGGTCGGGCTGCTCACGCTCGGCGTCGCGCAGACGGTGGCGGCGCTCCTCTTCGGGTTCTTCTGGAATCGGGGTGAGCTGCTCTCCGCCCAGCCGGAGTTCCTGCGTAGCGGTCTCTACGGGTATCACCAGTACCTCGGGGTCCATCTCGTGCTCGGCGCCCTGCTGACGGGTCTCGCGGTGGCTGCTCTCGTCCGCTCGCGCGGCGGGTCGCGTGGGGCCGTGGCACGCGTCCTGTCGCTGGGGGCCTTCCCGCTGCTGGCGGTGGCCGTCGTCCTGTTCGTGCACGGCAGCAGCCGCAACTCGCGGACGGTGCAGATCCTGGGCGACGTCGACCCTCTGGCGGTGGTCCTGCTGCTCGCGGCGGCCGGAGCCTTCGCCGCGGTCGGGCTCGTCGGTGCCGCGTCCGGCATCGGGCCCGGCACCGCGGGAGCTCTCCTGACGTTGCTCGCCCTGGTGATGACCGCCTTCCCCGGCGAGTTCGTCGCGCGAGCCGGCGGTCAATTCATGTTCAGCCTGCTGAACCTGTCCGTCACGGGCGGTCTGCTCATCGTCTCCCTCGTCCTGGCGGTGGGCAGTGCGATGGTCTCCCTCTCTGCGCGGACGACGCCGAAGAAGGCGCCAGCTCCCGCAGACCCGGCATGGGGCCCCGGCGGCCACTAGGCTTCCCGCCATGGGCCAGGACGTCGAGCACCGGCACTTCACTCGCGAGGACCGCACTCGCTACCGCGCGAAGGTGCGTCGCTGTCTCGACGTGTTCGCGCGGATGCTCACCGAGCACGACTTCTCGGTCGAGCACCCGCACGTCGGGATCGAGATCGAGTTCAACCTCATCGAGGAGTCCGGCGACCCGGCGATGAAGAACGCCGAGGCGCTCGACGTGATCGCCGACGACGACTTCCAGACCGAGCTCGGTCTGTTCAACGTGGAGATCAACGTGCCGCCGAGCCGAGCCGCGGGGGAGGGGCTGACGCAGCTCGAGACGACGCTGCGCGCCGACCTCAACCAGGCCCAGGACAAGGCCGCCTCGGTGGGCGCGAAGCTGGTGATGATCGGCATCCTGCCCACCCTGAGGGACGAGCACTTCAGCGCTGACTCACTCTCGCCCAATCCGCGGTACCACCTGCTGTCGGACCAGATCCTCGCGGCGCGTGGGGAGGACATCGAGATCGTCATCGACGGGGTGGACCGGTTGGAGACGACGGCCGACACGATCATCCCGGAAGCGGCATGCACGAGCACCCAGCTGCACCTGCAGGTCGAGCCCGAGGACTTCGCGTCCATGTGGAACGCCGCCCAGGCGATCGCGGGGGTGCAGGTGGCGGTGGGTGCCAACTCTCCCTTCCTGCTCGGCCGTCAGCTGTGGCACGAGACCCGCATCCCGTTGTTCGAGCAGGCCACCGACACCCGCAGCGAGGAGCTCAAGACGCAGGGCGTCCGGCCGCGCGTGTTCTTCGGTGAGCGATGGATCACGTCGGTCTTCGACCTGTTCGAGGAGAACGTCCGCTA
>JBQGDU010000162.1:0-6913 GCA_052039245.1 Aeromicrobium sp.
CGAGGTCGAGCACGTCATCCATGCTCGCCATGATGCCGCGGGCTCCTGACCGTCGGCTGAGCCGCCTGCTCGGTGCCGGTGCGACCTGAGCCGTGGTGGGCCCTCGGGCGTCGCTCTCCATCGGTGCTTGAGCAACCTGAAACGCGAACAACGGGTTGCTCAGGCACCGATGGAGGGTCAGGGCAGCAGGCCGCGCAGCTGCCGGCCGACCTCGGCTGCGACGGCGGTGGCGAGGCCCTCCGCGGTGTCGTCGTCGAGCTCGGGGACGAGGTGGTCGACGGTGCCGGACTCGTGCAGGTCGATCGCACTCACGCGCTGCTGCTCGGCCATCTCGGGCGCGTGCTCGACGTCGCCGTGGACGATGGCGCTGGCGCCCTCGGGCGGCAGGGGCGAGAGCCACGCGTTCTCCGTGGCCACGACGACCCGGGCGGGCAGCAGCGCGAGCGCGCCGCCGCCGCAGCCCTGGCCGAGTAGGACGGAGACGGTCGGCACCTGCATGGTCGCCATCGAGCTGATGCACCGCGCGATCTCGCCGGCGACGGCGCCCTGCTCCGCCTCCGGCGACAGCTCGGCACCCGGGGTGTCGATGATCGAGACCAGCGGCAGGCCGAGCTCGTCGGCCAGGCGCATCCCGCGTCGCGCCTCCCGCAACGCGGCCGGTCCCATGGGCGACGTCCTCGTCTGCGTGGTCCGGTCCTGGCCGATGACGACGCACGGGACGCCGTCCAGACGCGTGAGGGCGACGATCATCGCGGTGTCGCGCTCACCCTCGTCGGTGCCCTGGAGCCTGACGAGGGCGTCGCTGCCGTGGCGCAGCACGTCGCGGACGCCGGCCCGACCGTCCTGGCGGGTGAGCTCGATGGACTCCCACGGCGTCCGGCGCCGTTCCACGGTGCCGTCGCGGCGCTCGCGTGTGGCGTCGGAGACCGGGTCGAGCAGGATGCCGAGGGCGCGGTCGACGACGGCGGGCAGCTCCTCGGGCAGCACGACGGCGTCGATGATCCCGCGTCGCGCGAGGTTCTCGCTCACCTGGACCCCGGCGGGGAACGGTCGACCCTCGAGCGCCTCGTAGACCTTCGGGCCCAGGAATCCGACGAGCGCGCCCGGTTCGGCGACGGTCACGTGTCCGAGCGAGCCCCACGACGCGAACACGCCGCCGGTGGTGGGGTGGCGCAGGTGCACCAGGTACGGCAGCCCGGCGTCGCGATGGTCCATGATCGCGCGGGAGATGTCCACCATGTGCACGAACGCGGGGGTGCCCTCCTGCATGCGGGTGCCGCCGGAGGCCGTCGACGCAAGCACCGGCAGCCCCTCGCTCGTGGCGCGGCGGACGGCGGCGACGATGCGTGACGCCGCGGCGCGGCCGATCGACCCGGCCAGGAAGCCGAACTCGTTCACCACGACGGCCACCGGGCGCCCGTTGACGAGCCCCCGGCCGGTGAGCACGGACTCGTCGACGCCGCTGCGCTCGGCTGCCGCGCGCAGGGCGCGCTGGTACTCCTCGGAGTGACCGGAGACGTCCACCGGCTCGTCCCAGGACTCGAACGACCCGTCGTCGAGGACCAGGGCCACGAGGTCGTGGGCGGTCAGTCGCTTGCTCATCGGTCTCCTTCCAGCCAGCCACGGATGGACTCATCGTGCTCGCCGAGTGCGGGTGGGGCGCCGTGCTCGGTGCCCGTGGTCTCGCTGCCGTCGGCGTCGAAGAAGCGCAGCGGGGGGCCGGGCAGGGTCAACGTACCCAAGGTGGTGTGCTCGACGTCGACCAGCAGCCCCTGGCTGGCGGTCTGGTCCCACGCGTAGACCTCGTCGATCGACCGGACACGTCCGGCCGGGATGCCGACCTCGGCGAGGCGCTCCAGCAGCTTCTCCGCCGGCCAGGACGCGAACACCTCCTCGACGGACGCGACCACCTCCTCGCGACGTGCCACCCGCTCGGGGTTGGTGGCCATGCCGGGGCGGTCGGGGTCGAGGCCGAACCCCGCGCAGAAGTCGTGCCAGAGCCCCTCACTCCCGACGGCGATCTGGACGGCTCCGTCGGCGCACCGGAACAGGCCGTACGGGGAGATGGCGGCGTGGTGGTTTCCCTGCGCGCGCCCCACCTCCCCGGCGATCGTCCATCGGGTGCCCTGGAAGCCGTGCACGCCGACCGTCGCGGCCAGCAGCGACGTGCGCACGCCGCGGCCGCGACCGGTGCGTGTGCGCTGGTGCAGGGCCGCGAGCACGCCGTACGCGCCGTACATGCCGGCGAGGATGTCCGAGATCGGCGTCCCGACCTTCTGGGGGTCGTTCGGCGCGGACCCGGTGATGGACATGAGGCCGGCCTCGCCCTGCGCGATCTGGTCGTAGCCGGAGCGTCCCCCCTCCGGGCCGTCGTGGCCGAACCCGGTGATCGAGAGGATCACCAGCCTCGGGTTGCGCTCCTGCAGCAGCTCCAGGCCCAGGCCCAGGCGGTCCAGCACGCCGGTGCGGAAGTTCTCCACGAGCACGTCC
Source organism: Aeromicrobium sp. (assembly GCA_052039245.1). GTDB lineage: Bacteria > Actinomycetota > Actinomycetes > Propionibacteriales > Nocardioidaceae > Aeromicrobium. The sequence goes on from JBQGDU010000162.1 coordinate 2,491, forward strand.
GCCCGGTCGACGAGCTCCAGCAGGACCGCCCGGTCGGCGTCGTCCTTGAGGTCGAGGGTGATCGACTCCTTGTTGCGGTTCGCGGACAGGAAGTACGTCGACTCTCGTTGCCCGTGGGCGGCCCGTGGCCCCCCACCCCCGTCGGGCTCTTCGTGGGCGGCCCGCGGCCCCGCACCCCCGCCGGGCGCACCCCCGCCCTCCGGCTCCTTGAACGGCGGACCCCAGCCGCGGGTGTCGTCGCCTCGTCCGGGTGCCTCGACCTTGATGATGCGGGCGCCGAGGTCACCCATCATCATCGTGGCGTGCGGCCCGGCGAGCGCACGGGAGAGGTCGACGACCAGCAGGTCCTCGAGCGGTCCGGAGGGGGCCATCAGACGCCCCATCCCGGCAGCACGAGCGCGCCCCACACGAGCAGCGGCCCGACGAGCACGACGATGACGCTGTACGTGATGATCTGGCGGTAGTAGGCCTGCTCGGAGATACTGCTCGGTCGGTTCGCCAGCATGAGGGCGCCGTTGGTCGAGAACGGGCTGACGTCCACGATCGTCGAGGAGATGGCCAGGGCGGCGATGAACATCGCCGGGTGGATGCCGCCGTCGACGATGAGCGGGATCGCGATGGGCACGATCACCGGGAGCAGTGCGGTCGAGGACGCGAAGGCCGACACGACACCGCCGACGTAGCAGAGGATCAGCGCTCCGATCGCCACGGCGCCGAGGCCGGCCGCCCACGAACCGACGTACTCCGAGGAGCCGGCGGTCGTGAGGACGGTGGCGTACGTGCTCACACCGGCGACGAGCAGGACGGTGGGCCAGGCGATCTGGTTGACCGCGCCCTTCTGCTGGGTGCCGGAGAGCATCGCGAGGACGACGGCCGCCGTGATGGCGACGAAGCCGATGTTCTTGTCGAAGACGAGTGCGACGACCGCGACCCCGACGAACGCGAGCAGCGTGAGGGCCTGGGTGGTGCCGAGCCTCGTCGCCACCGCGGTGCCGCCGGCACCGTTGGTCCCGTCGGCGTCGTCCGTCTCGGACTCGTCGGCGCTGATGCGCTGGCCCATGAGGCGACGTCCGCCGAGGGCGAGGAAGAGGATCACGGCCATCACCAGGTTGACCACGAGGCTGGAGAGGAAGATCGTCATCTCGCTGGTCTCGAGACCGTTGTCGCGCATGACGGAGTTGGTGATCGTGCCGTAGATGCTGATGGGGGAGAAGCCGCCGCCCTGGGCCCCGTGCACGACGAACATGCCCATCAGGAGCGGGCTGATCTTGTACTTGCCGGCGAACCCGAGGGCGATCGGGCCGATGATGGCGCACGCGGCGGGGCTGGCGGCGCCGATCGAGGTGAGCAGCGCCGTCACGCCGAACATCACCCACGGGATGAGCGCGACGCGTCCCCCCACGGCTCTCACCGCCGTGGTCACGATGTAGTCGACCGTCCCGTTGTTCCGGGCGATGGCGAACAGGTAGGTGACGCCGATGATCGTCAGGACGAGGTCACCGCTGACGCCCGCCAGGATCTCCTTCTCGTCCAGGTCGAGTGCGTACATGCCGACGAGCCACGCGGCGACGTAGGCCAGCGCGCCCATGTTGATCGGCAGCAGCGTGCCGATGACGAACAGTGCGATCAGGGCGACGATCGCGACGAGCTCCGGTCCCATGCGGGCTTCCTTTCGTGGTGACGGCCATCACGTGATGCGCGTCACGCCTAATGGATCAGTGGCCTAGCCAATAGGCAAGTGGGGCACCGTGTCAATAGGCTGGGCGCATGAGCTCCGCAGCGTCCGACGGTTTCCAGCCCGTCACGAGGCCCCGTCTGTACGAGCAGGTGGCCGAGCAGATCACCCGGTGGATCGGCGACAACGGGCTCTCCGCGGGCGACCGCCTGCCGCCGGAGCGCGAGCTCGCCACCCGGCTGGGCGTCAGCCGCGCCACCGTCAGTCAGGCGCTGGTGGCGCTCGAGGTCGTGGGCGCCGTCGCGGTCCGTCACGGCGACGGCGCCATCATCACCGACCTCTCCGGACGCTCCCGCGTCATCGAGTCCATCCGGGCGCACGCGCAGCGGATACCGGAGGTCATCGACGCCCGCGACGCCCTGGAGACCAAGATCGCCGCGCTCGCCGCCGAGCGTCGGACCGACGCCGACCTCGAGGCCATCGAGGACGCGCTCTCGGTCATGGAGCAGGACATCGACGACGGTGGACGGGGCGTTCGCGGCGACGAGCTCTTCCACGGAGCCGTGACGGCGGCTGCGCACTCCCGTCTGCTCACGCACATGATGGACGAGATCAGCGGGCTCATCCTGGAGACCCGCATCGAGTCCCTCGGTCAGCCGGGGCGACCGCGGGACTCGCTCGTGGCCCACCGCAGGATCGCCGACGCGATCCGCGCGCAGGACCCGGGCGAGGCGTCCCGTGCGATGCACGCCCACGTCGAGAAGGTCAGCGACGTCGCGATCCTGCGCCCACCCGACGACGAGCAGGCCCGGTGACGGGTCTGGAGCAGCTCGCAGTCGTCGTCGCGGGCTTCTTCGCCGGGGTCGCGACGTCGTCGATCGGGGTGGCCTCGCTCGTGAGCTTCCCCGTGCTGGTGGCGCTCGGTGTGCCGCCGGTGGTGGCCAACGCCTCCAACACGGTGGGACTGGTCCCGGCGGGGCTCAGCGGCTCCTTCGGTTATCGGCGCGAGCTGCGCGTCGCGCCCTCGGTGACCCGCGCCGTCGTGCTGCTCAGCGGTCTGGGCTCCGTCGTCGGTGCCCTGCTGCTCCTGAGGTTGCCCGCCGACGTCTTCGAGAGCCTCGCGCCCTGGCTGATCCTGTTCGCCTGCCTCCTGGTGGCGGTGCAGCCGCTCGTCTCGCGCTGGAGTCGGGAGCGGGCCGGCGGCGAGCCGCGACCCGACCGCGTCACGATGACGCCTCCGCTCAGTGCGGGGTCGCTGGCGTGCGGTGTGTACGGCGGGTACTTCGGGGCGGGGCAGGGCGTCATGATGATCGCGGTGCTCGCGTTCGGGCTGGACCTGGAGATGAAGGTGATCAGCGCCCTGCGCACGGTGGCGATCCTCGCGTCCAACCTCGTCGCCACGGTCATCTTCGTCGTGATCGCGCCGCTCGACTGGGTGGTGGTGCTGCTGATCGGCATCGGCTCGGTGTTCGGCGGGTACGTGGGATCGCACATCGGTCGGGCTCTGCCGCCCGCCGTGTTCCGGACGCTCGTGGTGCTGTCGGGCGTCGCGGTGGCGGTGCTCCTGCTGCGCTGAGGTGCGGCCAGTAGCGTCGCCCCATGACGTACACGGTGACGATCCCGGTGGTGGCCCAGAGGATCGAGGTGCTTCCCGGGCGGTTCGAGGTGGTGACCGCGGACGTCGCGGACCGGACCGCGCTGGTGCGCGTCGACGCACCGGACGGTCCTGCCGTGGTGCGGAGCGCTCCCGACGGCGGGTGGCGGGCACTGTTCAGCGGAGCCAGCGCGCACGACCTGGACGTGCCGGGGATGACCGTCTCGATCCTGGCGCCGTTGTCGGCGGCCGGCGTCTCGATCTTCGTGGCCTCGACGACGACGGCCGACCTCGTCCTCGTGCCGGACGACGCGCTGGAGCATGCTCTGGCCCGGCTGCGGGAGGCCGGGCACTCGGTGGTGCCGACCTCGGCCGACTGAGGCTCGCTGGTTTGAGGTCAGGCGCGGGCGCCGGGCCCCGGTACGGACTCGCGCTCGGTGGTGCGCGCGTCGTCCGACGTGGCGGAGGAGTCGTCCTTGGTGGCGACGAACCGGTACCCGACGTTGCGGACGGTGCCGATGAGGGTCTCGTGGTCGGAGCCGAGCTTGGCGCGCAGGCGGCGGACGTGGACGTCGACGGTGCGGGTGCCGCCGAAGTAGTCGTAGCCCCACACCTCCTGCAGCAGCTGCTGGCGGGTGAAGACGCGGCCTGGGTGCTGCGCGAGGAACTTGACGAGCTCGAACTCCTTGAAGGTGAGGTCGAGCGTGCGGTCCTCCAGGCGGGCGGTGTAGGTGGCCTCGTCGATGACCAGGCCGCTGGAGGCGATGACCTGCGTGTCGTCGGCGCCGGCGACTCCGGCGGCGATGCGGCCGATGCCGAGCCGCAGCCGGGCCTCGAGCTCAGCCGGTCCCGCGGTGGTGAGGATGACGTCGTCCATGCCCCAGTCGGAGGCGGCGACGGCGAGCCCTCCCTCGGTGAGCACCAGGATGAGCGGGCACTCGATGCCCGTCGTCCGGATCACCCGGGTCAGGCTGCGCACCTGGGCGAGGTCATGGCGGCCGTCGACCAGCACCGCGTCGGCCTGCGGGGCGTCGATGAGGGCACTCGCCTCCGCCGGCAGGATCTTGACGGTGTGGGGCAGCAGCGCAAGGGCGGGCAGCACCTCCACCGAGGACTGATTGCTCTTGCTGAGCAGCAACAGATGGGACACAGGT
>JBQGDU010000163.1:0-1859 GCA_052039245.1 Aeromicrobium sp.
TGTCGGTGGCAGGCGTCTCCGGCGACAGCTTGGAGCCCAGCACCGCCTCACGCGCCAGGTTGAAGTCGCGACTGTGCTTCAGCACCGCACCGGCCACGACCTCGCCGACCCGCTCACCTGCCAGGCCGTAACGGTCGACGAGACCGTCGACAGCAGCCGTCAGCATGTCCTGGTTGGAGACGTTGGTGTAGACCGTGTTGGACCGGGCGAACGGGATCCGGTTGCCACCGATCACGGCGACCCGACGCACGCTCTGCGTCCCGTCGGCCGCGGCTGACGGCGTCGCCGGGCTGGTCTTGGCCGTGCTGCTCTTGGAGGGGCTCTTCGCCGCGGGGGCCTTCTTGGTGGTCTTCTTGGCCGGGCTGGTCTCCGCCATGGGGCGCTCCTCGATGCTGGGGTGTCGGGCACGGACGTCGTGCGGGACGATGGTGCCAGCCCATCATGCCGTGACGAACGCCTCGACGGCGACGATGGACTGCAACTGTCACACCAAGTTACAGTTCGAGAGCCCGTTCAGATACCAGCGGTATGCGAGAGATAGGACACATCAGGCGATGAGCGATCGATACCAGGACCTGGCCCACAACCCGATCGGGAAGTTCGTGGTCAAGAACTTGGGCCTGCCAAACCCGCCCTACCTCGAGCGCTTCGAGGGCGGCCCGCTCGTCAAGGGAACCGTCCTGACCGGGAGCGCCACGAACGGTGCCACCGCGAAGTCGATCACCGCCGCGCTCAAGGCGGCCAAGATCGACGCCACGTGCGTCCGCGCCGAGGGCAAGAAGTACAAGGGCCTCGTCTTCGACGCCACCGGCATCTCGGGCGCGGCGGGTCTCGTCGCACTGCAGGAGTTCTTCACCCCCGTCCTGCGCCAGCTCCAGGATTGCGGCCGTGTGGTCGTCGTCGGGTTCGCCCCTGAGTCGCTCGACGACGAGGACGCCGTCATCGCCCAGCGGGCACTCGAGGGCTTCACGCGCTCCCTCGCCAAGGAGGTCGGCAACGGCTCGAGTGCCAACCTCGTCTACGTCGTCAAGGGTGCGGAGAAGACCGTCGGGTCCACCCTCGGTTTCCTCCTGTCGCCCAAGTCGGCGTACGTCTCCGGACAGGTCGTGCGCATCGGGACGACGGGGATCACGGCGACCGAGTCCGCCTCGACGATCGACAAGCCGCTGGCCGGGAAGGTCGCGCTCGTCACCGGCGCCTCCCGAGGCCTCGGCGAGGCGGACATGCGTACCCTCGCCCGTGACGGAGCCACGGTCATCGGTCTCGACGTCCCGCCGCTCGAGGCCGACCTCAAGGCCCTCGCCGAGGAGCTCGGCGGCGGCTACATCGTCGGCGACATCACCGCCGAGGACGCCCCCCGGCCCATCGCGCAGGACGTCAAGGACAACTACGGAGCCGTCGACGTCGTGGTCCACAATGCCGGCATCACCCGCGACAAGCGGCTCCGGAACATGAAGGCCGAGAACTGGCAGCTCGTCGTCGACATCAGCGTCGGTGCGCCGCAGCGCATCACCGACGAGCTGCTCGCACAGGGACTGATCAACACCGGAGGCACCGTCATCGGCATCGCCTCGATCGCCGGCATCGCCGGCAACAACGGCCAGACCAACTACGCCTCGGCCAAGGCGGGCGTGATCGGCTGGATCCAGTCGCTCGCCGCCCGGGTCGCCAAGGACGGCATCACCGCGAACGTCGTCGCCCCCGGCTTCATGGAGACGGAGATGGTCAAGACCATCCCCCTCGGGATCCGCGAGGCCGGCCGTCGGATGAACTCGATGTCGCAGGGTGGGCAGCCGGTCGACGTCGCCGAGGCGATCGCCTGGTTCGCCCATCCCGGCTCCGGTGCCGTGAGCGGCAAC
>JBQGDU010000164.1:0-2014 GCA_052039245.1 Aeromicrobium sp.
GGATGACAGGATTCGAACCTGCGACCCTCCGCTCCCAAAGCGGATGCGCTACCAAGCTGCGCCACATCCCGGTGCCGCGCCGAGTTTAGTGCCCTCGTGCTGCTCGCGGGACTCGGAGGGTCGATGCAACGGTCAGCGCACCTGCTCGAGGGCCAGTCGGGCGACGTCGGCGACGAGCGCGTCGTCGTAGTCCGCCCCGTCGTTCCGCTCCGTCAGCACGACCAGGACGATCGGGGCACGCTCTGGCGGCGAGACCACCGCGACGTCGTTGCGGATGGCACCGGCCCCGCCCGACTTGTCCGCGACCTGCCATCCCTTCGGAGCACCCGCCCTGATGAGCGGATCGCCGGTGGCGTTGTCGCTCATCCAGTCCAGGAGGACGCTGCGGTCGTCCTCGTCCAGCCACTCCCCGGTCGCGATGCGCTCGAGGGTGCCGGCCAGGGCCTCGGCCGTGCTCGTGTTGTCGTCCTCGCCGGCCTCGACGTCGTTCAGGTCGGGCTCGACGTCGACCGGGCGGCTCGTCGAGTCGCCGGCCCCCTTCAGGACCTCCTCGAGACCCTCGGGTCCGCCGAGCTCCTCGAGCACGAGGTTCATCGCCAGGTTGTCGCTCTCCCTGACGGCGGCCTCGGCCAGCTCGTCCAGCCTCAGACCGCTCTGCACGGCGGCCTCGGTCACCGGCGAGTACCCAGCGGCCTCGACGTCCTCGACCGTCCACCGCACGACGACGTCCCGTTCCTGCTCGCTCGTGGTGTCGAGGAGGGCCGCCGCGGCGTACGCCTTCATCGTCGAGGCGAAGCCGAAGCGCTCGTCCGCCCGGTGGCTCAGCTGCTCCCCGGACCCCACGTCCACGAGCGCGAGGCCGACCCGGGCGTCGTACTCCTCCTCCAGGTCCTCGACAGCAGAGGTGAACTCCGCCGTCGACCGGTCGGGCCCGTCGGGCTCCTCCTCGGAGTCGGTGGCGCAGGCCGTCACCGACCCGAGCAGCACCCCCACAGCCAGCCAGCAGCCGATCCTTCGCCCAGTCCTCACGTCCGCCCCCTCGAGATCGCGCGCGTCGGGCACGGATCGCCGCGACGTCTGCGGGGTCAGTCTCCCGAGCCGGTCCAAGGTCTCGGACCGGCGGGGCCGGACTATGGTGTCCGCGTGCCCGTCAGACCTCTCGGCCTGGTCGCCGACCTGGCGACGTCGAGACCGCCGCGCGCGGGTCACACCCGCGTCGTCGCGATCGACGGTCCGAGCGGCTCGGGCAAGACGACGCTCGCCCGTCGTCTGAGGCGGGTGCTGGGGGCCCGCTCGGTACACATGGATGCGCTGTACCCCGGGTGGGACGGTCTCGCCGAGGCTCCGGCGCTGCTCGTCGAGCAGGTGCTGCGTCCCCTCGCGGAGCACCGCCCCGCCGCGTACCGCCGGTGGCACTGGGAGGAGCACCGCTGGGCGGAGTCCCATCCCGTGGCAGCGGACCCGGTGCTCCTCGTCGAGGGTGTGGGCAGTGGCGCGCTCGCCTGCGCCCCCTACCTGAGCGCGCTCGTGTGGATCGAGGCGCCGCGTGAGGAACGGATGCGCCGAGGGATCGAGCGCGACGGGGAGACCTATCGGCCGCACTGGGAACGCTGGGCCCGGCAGGAGACCTCGATGTTCGCCTCCGACCGTACCCGCGAGCGGGCCGACCTCCTCGTCGACGGCGACCCGGCGCAGCAGCACGACCCGGAGGCCGAGATCGTCCTGACCGACGCCAGCACGCGTCCCTGAACCGTCGCCCTGAACCCGTCGGCACGGTCCTCGGGCCGGGGCGCACCGGATCGGCTCGACGTCTGTGGCAGAATGAACTCGCTGCACCCCAGCACGCGGACGTAACTCAATGGCTAGAGTCCCTGCCTTCCAAGCAGGAGGTTGCGAGTTCGAATCTCGTCGTCCGCTCCAGCGCCGCCGGTGACCCCAGGGTCACCGGCGGTTCGTCGTCCCGGCCCACTGGCCCACAGGCGTCGCGGCTCACGACGAGAACGGCGCGGTCGTC
>JBQGDU010000165.1:0-1852 GCA_052039245.1 Aeromicrobium sp.
GCGGGGCTCTGGGCCGCAGAGGGCAATGAGGGGACGCGGTCCTACGGCGATCCGGTGCAGGTGGCGCGCGACGCCGTCGCGGAGGCCAAGCGATCACTGCACGACGTCGTCATCGTCGACACCGCCGGTCGCCTCGGCGTCGATGCCGAGCTCATGCAGCAGGCTGCCGACATCCGCGACGCCGTGCAGCCCGACGAGGTCCTGTTCGTCATCGACGCGATGATCGGCCAGGACGCCGTCCAGGTGGCGGAGGCCTTCGCCGAGGGTGTCGACTTCACCGGTGTCGTGCTGTCCAAGCTCGACGGCGACGCCCGGGGGGGCGCGGCCCTGAGCGTCCGCGAGGTGACCGGTCGCCCGATCATGTTCGCCTCCACGGGCGAGGGTCTGAAGGACTTCGAGGTCTTCCACCCTGACCGCATGGCCGGTCGCATCCTCGACATGGGCGACATGCTCACCCTCATCGAGCAGGCCGAGAAGGTCTACGACGCCGAGCAGGCCGAGAAGGACGCCGCGCGCCTCATGGGCGGGCAGTTCACGCTGTCGGACTTCCTGGCGCAGATGGAGGCCATGGCCAAGATGGGGTCCATGTCCAAGCTCATGGGCATGCTTCCCGGGATGGGCCAGTTCAAGGACCAGCTCGACAACTTCGACGAGCGCGAGATCGACAAGATCAAGGCGATCATCCGCTCCATGACTCCGGGCGAGCGCGAGAACCCCAAGGTCATCGACGGCTCGCGTCGCAAGCGCATCAGCGCTGGTTCGGGCACGACCGTCCAGGACGTCAACCAGCTCCTCAGCCGGTTCGCGGACGCGAGCAAGATGATGCAGCAGATGGCCAAGGGCGGCGGCATGCCGGGCATGCCAGGCGCGGGCGGGATGCCGGGGATGCCCGGTGGTCCTGGCATGCGAGCGGGTGCCCGACAGAAGCCGCAGCCCAAGAAGAAGAAGGGCCGCAAGGGCTCGGGCAACCCGGCCAAGCGTGCCCAGCAGGAGCGCGAGGCGGCTCAGGCGCGTGAGGAGAAGCAGGCCGGGGGAGCCGGCGCCTTCGGCTTCGGCCAGCAGGGTGCTGACGACTTCGAGCTGCCCAAGGAGCTCAAGGACCTGCTCTGAGCCCGAGTGGGTCGTGAGGGTGCTGGTTGCGCTCTGCACGTAGTGTGATCCGGTGCTCATCCCGCTCCTGCGGCGACACCTGGCGCCCTATCGCGGGGCGCTCGCGCTCGTCGTGCTGTTCCAGCTCCTGCAGACCGTCGCGAGCCTCTACCTGCCGGGACTGAACGCCGACATCATCGACGACGGCATCGTTCGCGGTGACGTCTCGGTGATCTGGCGCACGGGTGGGGTCATGATGGCGGTGACGCTCCTGCAGGTGGTGGCGACGATCGTCGCGGTCTACGTCGGTGCCCGGGTGGCGATGTCCCTGGGGCGCGACCTGCGGGCCGCCGTCTTCGACGCCGTGGAGGGCTTCTCGGCCCGGGAGCTGGCACAGTTCGGCGCCCCGACCCTCATCACCCGCGCCACCAACGACGTCCAGCAGGTCCAGCTGCTGGCCTTCCTCGGCCTGACCCTCCTGGTGACGTCGCCGATCATGGCGGTCGGGGGAGTGGTCATGGCGCTGCGCCAGGACGTCCGGCTCTCCGGACTCATCGTGCTGGTCCTGCCCGTGCTGGTGGTGAGCGTCGGACTGATCGTGCGCACGATGCGACCGCTCTTCCGGGCCATGCAGGCCCGCATCGACGACCTCAACGACGTCATGCGCGAGCAGATCCAGGGCATCCGTGTCATCCGGGCGTTCGTCACCGAGGAACGCGAGAGCGAGCGGTTCGACCGGGCCAACCAGGCCTATGTCGACGTG
>JBQGDU010000166.1:0-3011 GCA_052039245.1 Aeromicrobium sp.
CCTGCGCCGTGACGCGCGGCCACAGGAGCCGTCCCCCACGGGGATCCAGGCCCACTCGGGCGTCAGCGGGCGGCGTGCTGGACGAGCAGGTCCGCGCTGATGGCGGTGGCCGTCTCCAGGAGCGGTCCACGGGTGCCCTCGAGCGAGAGGTCGCCGTCGAGCGCGGCGGTCGAGACGTTCAGTGCGGCCACGACGACGCCGTGCGCATCGACGATCGGGGCCGCGATCGAGGTCAGGCCCCGCTCGAGCTCCTGGTCCACGAGTGCCCAGCCCTGCTGACGGACCGACTCGAGCTCGGCGCGCAGGGCATCGGGCTCGTGGATGGTCCGCGGCGTGAGTGCTCGCAGGTCCGCGTCGGCCAGGTACTCCGCGAGAGCGGACTCCTCCAGCGCGGCGAGCAGCACGCGTCCCATGGACGTCGCGTAGGCCGGGAACCGGGTGCCGACCGAGATCCCGACGCTCATGATCCGCCGGGTGGCCACGCGCGCGACGTAGACGACGTCGGTTCCGTCCAGCACCGCCACCGACGTCGACTCGCCCAGCGCGGCGGACAGCCGCTCCAGGTGCGGCTGCGCGAGCTCAGGCAGTCCGAGCCCGGTCAGGTAGGCCGTGCCGAGCCGCAGCACCTGCGGCGTGAGGGCGAAGACCTTGCCGTCGGTGCGCATGTACCCGAGCTCGACGAGCGTGTGCAGGAAGCGCCGCGCGGTGGCCCGGCTGTACCCGGTGCGGCGGGCCACCTCCGTGAGCGTCATCTCGGGGTGGTCGGCGTCGAAGGCCACGACGACCTCCAGGCCACGCGCCAGGGACTGGACGAACTGGTCGCCCGGCCCCGGTCGCTCGTCCATGCGGACACCCTAGTCAGCGACGGTGTCCGTGGGTCCGGTGGCGACGATGTCGCCGCGGACGGTCGGTCGACCTCACGTGCCCTGGTCACCACGGGGCGGGGCTCTGCGCCCGACGGTGGTCGGCATGTGTCTGCGCCGGTGATGCCCTAGGGTGCGGCTCGTGACCGACCGTCGTCTCCTGCTCCTCAACGGACCCAACCTGAACCTGCTCGGCACACGTGAGCCGGAGGTCTACGGCACCGACACCCTGGACGACGTCGTCGAGCTCGTCATGTACACGGCCGACGAGTTCGGGTACGCCGTGAGCGCGGTCCAGAGCAACCACGAGGGTGTGCTCCTCGACGCCATCCACGAGGCGAGGGAGGACTGTGCCGGCATCGTCATCAACCCTGGCGGCCTCACCCACACGTCGGTGGTGCTGCGCGACGCGCTCGTGGTTGTCGGGCGCCCCGGGGCCGAGGTGCACGTCTCCGCGGTGCACGCCCGCGAGGAGTTCCGCCACCACTCCTACATCAGCGACATCGCCAGCGTCGTGGTGATCGGTGAGGGCGTCCAGGGGTACGCGCGGGCCGTGCGTGAGCTCCTGGCTCACGTGGAACCGGCATGAGCGGCCCCCACAAGAAGCAGCTCGCCGTCGTCCGGCGGCTCCGCGTCCCCGGTTCGGACGCTCCGTGGTCGGAGCTGCACGAGTTCGCTCGGACGTACGACGGGTCGTTCTTCCTCTCCTCCTCCACCGGACAGGTCGCCGCCGTCGCCTACCGCCCGGTCTTCGAGGCGGTGGAGTCCGGCGAGATCGGCCCCGAGCTCGGCATCGACCTCCTGCGGGCCGCGTTGTGGTTCCAGGCGAGGTCCGATGCGATGTCCGGTGCCGCCGGGTTCAGCAGCCCGGAGATCGAGCGGTTCTACCGAGCCGTCACCGCGGAGGTCTCCGAGCGCACGCACGGCTGGGTCAACGAGCAGTCCTGACCGTCGCGGGGGACGACGCCCGTGCGCGGACTCGTCCGCGACGCCGCTCCGTCGGCGCGGTCGCCGGGACGCACCTACCGTGGGGTGATGACCGAGCGTTACCGCCTCGTGGTGCCCGTCGTCGCGCCGCCGCTGCTGATCGCGGCCGTGTCCCTCATGCATCCGTCGCCGTTGACGGTGGAGAACGCCGAGCACTGGCAGCACATGCACACCGTCCTGCTGTTCCTGTTCCCCCTGGTGGCGCTGGGACCCTGGCTCGTGGCGCGCGCGGTGAGCCGACCGGCGGCGGTCGTCGTCGGGGTCGTCGCCTACGTCTACGCGACCGCCTACACCGCGCTCGACGTGCTGGCCGGCACCGGTGGCGGCGCCATCAAGGCGGCCGAGGCGGGTGGGCTGGGAATCATCTTCCCGGTCGCCGGTCGCTTCGAGGACGTCGGCGGCATCGCGCTCGTCGCAGCGGCTGCGCTCTCGGTCGGCGTCGTCAGCCGGACCCTGGCCTGGCGGGCGCTCCCCGGTGGGGCGCTGGTCCTCGTGAGTGCCTGGCTGCACTGGCAGAACCACGTCTACCCGCCGTGGGGTGTCGTGGCGATGGTCGGTCTCGCGCTCGGTTGGGGCCTGCTCGCCCTGCAGCTCACCGCCCGAGCCGACGATGAGGCGCCGGCGTTCTGAGTCCGGTCAGAGAGCCGCCAGGAGCTCCAGCGTCCGTCCCCACGCCGCGGAGGACGGGTCGATGACCGTGAAGTGATCGCCCTCGACCTCGACGAGCTCCGCGTCGGCGCCGGCCCGTGTCGCGGCCTCGACGTAGCGACGGGACTGCTCGATGGGTACGAGGTCGTCATCGGCGGCGTGGACGCAGCGGACCGGGACCTCCAACGGGACCTGGCGCGCGGGGTCGACGTCGCCGGGATCGGCATCGGACCCGAGGAACGCGCGGACGGCCCCGCCGCCGAGGCCCTCCTCGTCGGCCGCGGCCAGGTCGAGGACGCCGGCCTGGGAGATCACGCCCGTCACGGGGACCCGGACGTCGGCCCAGCGGGACGTCCCGTCCCGGCCGGCGGCCCACGTCGCGAGATGCCCGCCGGCGGAGTGGCCGAGGGTGATGACGCGAGACGTGTCGAGCCCGTCGACGTCGGCCAGGGCGTCGATGCCGGCCGCGACGTCGTCGAAGGTCGTCGGGAAGCCCCCGCCGTCGCCGACGCG